>DAIOEI010000252.1:0-4111 GCA_036746335.1 Hydrogenophaga sp.
TCACGTCCCAGGGCATGCTGGCCGCGACCCATTCGCACAGCGGGCGGTAGCCTTCGCTGGCGGCGTACTGCAGCGCGGCGCGGCCGTCGGTGCGCAACACCGTCTCGCAGGCGGCGGCGAAGGCCTCGACCGGGAAGGTCTTGGGCGAGGGCAGGCCGCCGGCGAAGCTGATGATGCCGGGCTTCTCGGTCACTTTCAGGATCTCGCGGATGACCGAGGGGTTCATCTTGTGGGCGCGTCTGGCCAGGGTCCAGGTCATGGTCGACCTCCGCCGAGCCGCCTCAAGGCGATTGAGCCCCCTTGGGGGGCAGAGAGCGCAGTGAACGTGGGGGTCAAGGTTTTTCTCCTCCGTTGGGGCCGAAAAAAACGACCCAGGTCACAAAATCATCCGTGAAATCTTCAAAGTGATGCGGCGCGCCCGCCGGCACAAACAGCACGTCGCCGGTCTGCACCCGGAACCGCTGACCGTCGAGCCAGAAACCCGAGCGGCCGTGTTGGACCACATACAGCTCATCCTGCGCGTGCGGCTGCTGGATGTCGCTGTCCAGCCCGGCGGCGGCGGGCGCGAACAGTTCCAGGCGCAGGCTGCCGTGCGCCAGCGCTTGCACGAAGGGTGTGCCGTTCACATACGGGCCACCCGGCGGCTGCGGGAGGGACTGCAGGGTTTGCAGGAAGTCGGCTTTCATGGTCGGGCTTTCAGGATCGGATGCTCAGGGTTTGGAAGGGGTGGCGGGCGCGCCCATGCGCCGCCCCAGAAACACGGTGGCGACCACGGCGAGCGCGAAGCCCAGCGTCATCGCGTCCAGCGACTCGCCCAGCAGCGGCACGGCTGCGACGATGCTGATGAAGGGCTGCAGCAGTTGCAACTGGCTCACGCGCAGCGCGCCGCCCAGGGCCAGCCCGCGGAACCAGGCAAAGAACCCGGCCCACATGGAAAACACCCCCACGTAGATCAGTGCCCACCAGGCGGAGGTGTGGATCGGCTGGTCGGGCCAGGTCAGCAGCGCGCCGGGCACGGTCAGCGGAAGCGCCATCACACACACCCAGCTGATCACGCGCTCGGCGCCCAGCGTGGGCATGATCTTGGCGCCGCCCACATAGCCCAGCGACGCAGCGACCACCGCGCCCACCAGCAGTGCGTCGGCCCATACCAGACCGAAGCCGTGGCCTCCCACCGCACCGGTCTGCCAGGCGCGCAGCAGGCTGTAGATGGCCACCAGCGCACTGCCCAGCGCGGCGAACACCCAGAAGCCCAGGCGCGCCCGCTGGTGCAGCAGCCAGGCCGCCACGGCGGCGGTGGCCAGTGGCAGCAACGCGGTGATGACCGCCGCATGGCCCGAAGACACGTGGCGCAGCGCCCAGCCCAGCAGCAGCGGATAACCGATGACGTTGCCCGCCAGCGACAACAGCAGCGGCCCGCGTTCCCCGGGTGTGGGCAGGCGCGAGCGTGTGGCCAGAAGGAACACCGCCGACAGGCCACCGGCCAGCGCGGCGCGTGCCCAGGTGACGAACCAGGGCGAGAGCTGCGGCGCGTCCACCGTGCCGGTGGCCAGCCGCGTCATGGGCAGGGTGAGCGCGAACACCGTCACGCCTACGACGCCCAGCCACAGGCCCAGCGTGGCGTCGCTCATGCCTCGCTGGACGGCGGTCGTGCCGGCGCTCACGGGACGGCCCTCCGCACAGCGCCCTGCGGTGCTGAGCGTTTTCGGAGCGACCGGGCGGCGGGTGCTGGCGTACCTTCGCCCTGCGGGCTGCGCGAGTTGGCTTGGGAACGACCCGACGCCGCACTCATGCGGGGGCTCCGTTCAGGGCCGCACCGACCCAGAGCATCCATGCCGCTGTCAGTACCAGGGCCAGCGCCATCAGTCTGTTGAAGGCCAGCAGGCGCGCACCGGTCGGCTGCCCGTTCACCACCGGCCCGGCCAGCCAGTGCCGCAACAGCGAGCCGACCAGCGCGTAGGTGAAGTTGCTGAAGAAGGCGAAGGCCAGCAGCACTGGCAGCACCAGGGCATAGCGCTGTGCAGCGTCAGCCTGCCCGGCCACCCAGCCCGCCACGATGGACAGCGCCAGCATCCAGGCCTTGATGTTCAGGAACTGCAGACCCACGCCTTGCCAGAACCCCACGTCCAGCCGGGAGGCGTCCACCTGCAAGTTGGCCCCCAACCCTGGCTGCGCCAAGCTCCCCGAGGGGGTGCCGTCATGCTGGGGGAGGCCCGGCGCATGACCCAGCGTACTGCTGCCCCACAGGCGCCGTGCCAGCCACAGCAGGTAACCGGTGCCGCCCAGCAAGATGGCCCAGCGCAGCGGGGGCAGTGCCACCACCAGCGAACCCAACCCGGCCGTGCACAGCGTGAACAGCAGGCCCCAGCCCACCGGCACTGCCAGGATGAAACGCAGCGCGCGCCGCAGGCCCAGATTGGCCGCGAGCGCGGTGGACAGCGTGGTGTTGGGCCCGGGGGTGAAGCTGGTGGCCGTGGCCAGCACCAGCAGCGCGCTGAATTCACCGGCGGTCATGCTCGACCCTCTGTGGTCCTGCACGGTGTGTTCTTGGTGCAGTGCTTTTGTTGGAGGGAGAGGGCTTGCCGATTCATGCTGAACACTTTATCCTTTCACAGCCATACACTGGCCATACAGTTTGCCCGGGCAGTTCAAAAACTGTATGGTTTCTTTCGGCCACACACCGTCATGTTCAGCACACCCGAAGCCAGCCCAACCGATGCCTTCGCCAGCTCGCCTGCCTTCAGCCGCATGGCGGCGCAGACCCTGGCCGAGCAACTGGCCGACCGTTTTGCCTCGCGCATCCGCGACCGCCTGCTCGCGCCTGGCGCGCGCCTGCCCAGCGTGCGCCAGTGCGCGGCCCAGCAAGGCCTGAGCCCATCGACCGTGGTGGCGGCCTACGACCTGTTGCTGGCGCAGGGGCTGGTGCAGGCGCAGCGCAACCGCGGTTTTTTTGTGCGCGAACGCGCTCAGCGCGGTGGCCAGGCGGTGGCCAAGCCCAGCGAAGCACCCGCACGTTTGGCGGCCCCGGTCAATGCGGCAGCGCTGATCCGGGGGATGTTTCACCCGCCGGGCTCTCAGCCCCAGCCCGGCATGGGTGCGTTTCCGCCCGACTGGATGGCTTCGACCTTCATGCAGGCAGCGGTGCGCCGCGTGACCACAGCGCAAGCGCTGGCCGACAGCTCGCTGCGTTACGGCGAACCGCTGGGCGACGGCCAGTTGCGCCGCGTGCTCGCCACACGGCTGCACAGCCTGGGCCTGCAGGCCGAGCCGGGCCAGATCATCACCACCGTGGGCGCCACGCACGCGCTGGACATCGTCAGCCGCACCCTGTTGAAGCCGGGCGATTGCGTGATGGTGGAAGAGCCGGGCTGGGCGGTGGAGTTCGCCCGGTTGGCCGCCATGGGCATGCGCATCCTGCCGGTGCCCCGCGGCCCGGCCGGTCCCGATCTGGCGGTGATGGCGCGCTACTGCGAGGAGCACGCGCCCAAGTTGTTTGTGAGTGTGAGCGTGCTGCACAACCCGACCGGCTACAGCCTCTCACCGGCGAGTGCACACCGTGTGTTGCAACTGGCGCAGCAGCATGGCTTTTATGTGGTGGAGGACGACACCTACGGCCACATCGCGCCCGAGCACGCCACCCGCATGAGCGTTCTTGACGGACTGCAGCGCACCATCTACGTCAGTGGATTCGCCAAAATCCTGGCACCCAACTGGCGCGTGGGCTACCTGGTCGCGCCAACCGACTGGGTGGAGCGCCTGCTCGACACCAAATTGCTCACCACGCTGACCACGCCCAGTTTGCTGGAGCGCGCGCTGGCGCATTGCATTGAGCAGGGTCAGCTGTTGCGCCATGCCGAGCGCATTCGCGTCCGGCTGCACGAGGCGCGCGGCCGCAGCGTGAAGCTGGCGCAAGCGGCGGGTTGCCGTTTTGTCTCGGAGCCCGCCGGCCTGTTTGGCTGGGTCGACACGGGCGTGGATACGGAGGCGCTGGCGCAGCGCATGCTCGACGAGGGCTACCTGATCGCACCGGGTTCGCTGTTCCACGCTGCGCGCGCGCCCAGCACGCTGATGCGCATCAACTTCGCGACCACGCAGGACGCGGTGTTCTGGA
>DAIOEI010000253.1:0-4108 GCA_036746335.1 Hydrogenophaga sp.
TAGCTGCCGTCCGGGTTCAGCGTGAGCGTGCCAAAGTCGCCTTCTGCCGGAGTGCTGGGGTCCAGCGCCACGGTATTGTCTGCCGGCGTATTGTCTCCTGTGGTGTCGTTGTCTTTGACGTTGCCCGTCACCGGATCGTTCGTGTCTTCAGCAATCGTGTTGGTGTCCGGACGCGCCTCTGGCAGGTCGTTCACCGGATCGACAAAAAGGGTCAACGTCGATGTGTCTGTCGCACCATCAGCATCTCTGACGATGTAAGTCACTACAGGCACAGGACCGTTGTAATTCGTGGCCGGGTTGAAACTGTATGACCCGTTGGCATTGATCGTCAGGGCGCCAATTCCAGCGATTGTTGCTGTGCTACCTGGCGCATAGGTTGTACCTTCCACCTCAAAACTTTGGATCGACAGAACATCGTCCAAATCGGGATCGCTTGCATTCGCAAGCAGGTTGTCAGGAGACCCCACCCCCACATTCAAAGGAATGTCCTCAGTGACTGTGTTGGTTTCGTCGCCATCGACAGGGGCATCGTTCAGATCCAGACCAAAGTCGATGGTGTCGATCGTGCTGCCGATCACCGTCACATCGGCATTCGGGTTGATTGCCCCCCCGGCCGTGGTGAAAGTTGCCCCTTCCAAAACGCCTCCGGCCTGGAAATTCGAATCCGCAACACGGACGACATAATTCCCGGGAAGCACGCCGGTGAAGTTGTACACACCATTGACATCGGTGGTGTCGGTCCCCAACAGTCGCTCACCTGCATCGACCACACCGTTGTTGTTGACATCGTCAAACAACTCGACCACCACACCTTGGATGCCTGTGTCTCCTGCATTGAAAACACCATCTCGGTTGTTGTCGTTAAAAACCTGGTCTCCAATGGTGGCAGTAGGTGGCGTCCAAGACGCAGCGTCCGACACCGGACCCAGCCCGGTGGTTCCATTGGTGGTGATGAGCCGAGAATCGCCAATCAGCTCGCCTGTCGTTGGGTTGTACTGCTGGATGTTGGTCCCAAGCAAATACACCGTTCCATCTATGGCTTCACTGACTTGGTAGCCCTCACCATCCCCAGGGAAAGTCTGAACGGTCCCCACCGGGGCTCCTGTAGCCGCGTCGTAACGCGTGATTCGAAGGTTGGCACCGTCGGCACTCACCAGGGTGTTGCTGTCTTCGTCGAATCCGATGTCCCCCCAGTCCTGGTTCAGGTTGTCGGCAGTCCGCCCGATCCGGATGAAGTCGTCAATGCCTGTGATAGTCCGCCCATCGGGGGAGAAGGAAATGCGGTAGATCGTGTCGTCGTTCGCGTTGGCGGATCCTTCCTGCGTGCCGTTATTTTCAACACCCAGGAACATATAGTCCTGGAAAACAGGGTCGCCCTCGGGTGTGAAGCCGGTGCGCACGGAAGCAAAGGTGGCACCACCACTACCGACACCTGTGGCTCCCACCAAAATACCAGATCCACCCACCGCTGTCGTCAGATCAGCTGTGATGAGAACATGTCGCTCAGCATCGGTCAAACCGGGCGTACCATAGTCGTACGCAAACAAGGCGCGGTTGGCATTTGCTGAGGCGTTGTTAACGTAGTAAATCAGCCCAGCGTCTTGGTTAACCGAAAGCGAGTTCAACGTGGCGCCGGTTGCAGCCCCGCCGATGGTGGGAGGGACGGTGGTAATAAGCGTGGCTTTGCCGGTTTCGATGTCGATGCTGTAAATGGAGTTGCCCCGCACCGCCAACACGGCACCCGCGCCGGTGTCGACCTGGGTAGTGAGCAGACCAACCCACTGGGCCGCCTCAATGGTGACTGTCTCAATCGTGCCATTGCGCGCCTCCAGTACCCAGTCTCCGCCCAACTCGGCTGCGCCGGTGTCGTCAGTGGAAGCCGCTACATCGGCGCCTGTCGCCAATGCAAGGGAAGACAGGAAGGTGCGCCCCACTTCCATGGCAGCCACATCACAGCCATACATCAGAAAGTCGGCGTCTTCCGCCAAGGCGGCAGCAATGATCGCCATCTCGTCGGCGTGTTCACCCTGGATGGACTGGGTATTGAGCGTGGCCGAGCCCAGCTCCAGCTGTCCGGCCGAGCCGTGGCTGATCACATGGATGGCATCAATGCCGGTGCGGCCGACCAGGATTTCGGCCATTTGCTCGACACCATCGCGGTTGGCATCCAGCACGTAAATCTCACCGGGGTGCCAGTCGAGGTGGTCGGCAACTTCGGCCACCACAGCGTCCACAAAAATGATCTCGACCCGCTCAGGCTCCAACACCATTTCGTCAACGGGGTCGTTGTCGGACTCGGCATCGGCGTCCGTCGTGAGCATTTCTGCCGCTGGATCGGCCGTGGCGTCTTCCGCCTCCACCTGAACCGTGCTCTCAGACTCAACCACAGACCCAGAACCGTCCGTATCGGGTGACGCGTCAGCGGCGTCAGCCTCCTCGTCTGCCGCTCTGACCGCCAGCGCATCGACCTCTACAGCCTCTGCCGAAGCGCTTTCCTCGGCCTCTGCTGCGGGCTGCTCGACGTCTTCCTGCGCCTGGAGCGCTTCGATCGGCTCGAACAAGACTTCATTGCTGGTGGTCTGGGTGTCGGACTGCGCATCTGCCACCGTCGCGGGCAGTGCTGCATCAAAAACAATCCGCTGCTCCAGCGCCATCAACCCGGAGTAAGCCCGG
Source organism: Hydrogenophaga sp. (assembly GCA_036746335.1). Taxonomy (GTDB): domain Bacteria; phylum Pseudomonadota; class Gammaproteobacteria; order Burkholderiales; family Burkholderiaceae_C; genus Hydrogenophaga. Next base: position 2,674 of record DAIOEI010000253.1, read on the forward strand.
TCCGGGGAGCGGCGCGCTTTGCGCCCCGAGGACACCTTGCGCCCGCTGGCGCTGGCAGTTTCGGCGGCGGCCACATAAGTGCCCAGGGTTTCGTTCCAGATGGATTTGTATGACTTGTTCATGCTGTGGCGTAAAAATGTAAGCGGCTGCTACACCAGCGGTTACTTGTTACTTAGGTTCTACCTTCCTAGGTTATCAAAAAAAAGTGACCGTATGGTCAAACTTTTGAAGCTAAGTACTTGTTTCATAGCGCTTTGTGCTACTTTCAGCACGTTATCCGACGAGCGTGTGTCGCCAGCAACACCCATGCCATCAAAGCAGCAGGGTAAACCCGAAGCAAAAAATCCATCGGTACGCACCCGAAACGGGACATACCGATGGACCTCTGGGCACTTGAGTACCGGACGCCGCCAGCCGGGCTGCTCTACCTGAGCGTTTGCGCTCAATGCCGGAAGTGGCGCACGCCCGAATACACCATCACCACCCCACGCTCATCCGCCGCGTCGATCACCTCCTGATCGCGCATAGAGCCACCCGGTTGGATGACGCAGGTCGCACCTGCGTCCACCACCACGTCCAGGCCGTCGCGGAACGGGAAGAAGGCATCGCTCGCCACGGCCGTGCCCTGCAGCGAAAGCGTGGCATGCCCCGCCTTGATGCTCGCGATGCGGGCCGAATCCAGGCGGCTCATCTGGCCCGCGCCCACACCCATGGTCATGCCGTCTTTGCAGAACACGATGGCGTTGGACTTCACGAACTTCGCCACCTTCCAGGCGAACAACAGGTCTTCCAGTTGCTGTTCGGTCGGCTGCAGCTTCGTGACCACCTTCAGGTCGGCACGCTGCAGCACGTGGTTGTCGGCGCTCTGCATCAGCAGGCCCGAGCCCACGCGCTTGATGTCGGTGAGGTTCAGACCTTTGTCCCAAGCGGTAGGGCCGCCGGGCGGCAGTGCGATTTCCAGCACGCGCACATTGGCCTTGGCCTTGAACACCTCCAGCGCTTCGGCCGTGTAGCCCGGCGCCATCAGCACCTCGACGAACTGCTTGCTGATGGCCTGGGCACCGGCGCCGTCGAGCACGCGGTTGAGGGCGATGATGCCGCCGAAGGCGCTGGTCGGGTCGGTCTGGAAGGCCTTGCTGTAGGCCTCCAGCGCGTCCTTGCCCACCGCCACGCCGCAGGGGTTGGCGTGCTTCACGATCACGCAGGCCGCGGCCCGTGAAGGGTCGCCTGCGGCTCCCGTGTCGAAACTCTTGACGCATTCCCAGGCGGCATCGGCATCGGCGATGTTGTTGTAGCTCAGCTCCTTGCCCTGCAATTGCTTCGCCGTCACGAGCGAGCCAGGAGCTGGGTGCAGGTCGCGGTAGAAGGCGGCGGTCTGGTGCGGGTTCTCGCCGTAGCGCAGGTCTTGCAGCTTGACGAAGCGGCCGTTGGCCTG
>DAIOEI010000254.1:0-4082 GCA_036746335.1 Hydrogenophaga sp.
GGCTGCAGCAATTGCCCTTGGGTGACGACCCGCTGCAGATGCTCTGGCGCATTCTGAGCTTCAACGTCGGGGTGGAAATCGGGCAGATCGCCGCGCTCACCGTCATGGTCGGCCTGCTCGCCTTGTGGCGCCACAGGCCCTCCTTCCAGCGCCTGAGCTACGCGGCCAACCTCGGCTTGTTCTACGCCGGTGTCTACCTGCTCTTTACCCAGTTGCACGGCTATCAGCATGATGTCCACCCCGACGACTTCCGCTTCCCGGCCGCCGAACACCGCCACGCACACGAAGACATGGCGGTGGAAGACACCCGCGACACCAGCAGGGACGGTCTTTGAAGCCCCCCGCACCCGCTACCCGCATCTCATCTCAAAGAAGTCCACATGAAAACCCTCACCTCCGCCTGCACCCTCGCCCTGTCCCTTTTTGCCGCGCCCGCCGCCCTGGCCGACGTGGGCGGAAGTTGCCACTTCCACGGCAACAAGCCCGCAGCCGAATCCGTTGTCGTGGACTGCGCCCAGCAGCGCAAAGCCACGCTGATCAAAGCCGGCAGGCTCGACGCGTCCTGGCAGACCGTTCAGCTGAACAAGGCGGAGCTGGTGGACGGCAAGAAGGGCAAGGAATGGAGGGTCACCTTCAACAACCCGGCCGTGGCCGACACAGCCAGACAAACGCTCTACCTCTTCTTCTCGCAGCCAGGCAACTTCATCGCCGCCAATTTCACGGAGCGGTAAAACCCAGAGATTGCGGCAAACGAGCCCAGCCAGAATCGGCAGCGTTCGGGGTGGATTCCTGACCGCCGTGGACGGCGGGCACTCATGCTGGCGGCGGCTCGACCTGGCGATCCCCATCGCCCGGGGCCGGCCGCGTGGCCAACACCTTGTCCACCGTACGGCCGTCCATGTCCACGATCTCGAAAAGCCAGTTGCCCCATTCCACCCGATCGCCCTCGGCGGGCAGGCGCCCGGTCAGCCGCATGATCAGGCCGCTGAGCGTGTGGTAGCGCCCTCGCGCTTCGTCCGGCACCCCATCCAGCCCGAGGCGGTCCTTGAGTTCCGGTACCGGGATGTGGCCATCCAACAGCCAGCTTCCGTCTTCCCGCTGCACAGCCCAGGCCGTTGCCGGGTTGCTCGGGCTGAGCTCGCCGGTGATCGCCTCGATCAAGTCCTGCTGCGTCACGATGCCCTGCACCTCGCCGTACTCGTCGATCACGAACGCCATCTCACCACCCGAGTGGCGAAAGTGCTGCAGCAGCTCCATGCCCGAAATGGACTCGGGCACATACAACGCCTCCTCCAGCGGTTGCGTGGCCAGTTCGCGGTTGCCACCGTGCTGCGCTTGCAGCAACCACTTGCGCACACGCAGCACACCCACCACATCGTTCAGGCTGTCCCGAACCACCGGAAATCGCGCATGGTCCGACGACGCCACCCGCGCCATGTTCACCTCAAAGCGCTCCTGCAGGTCCAGCACCACCACATCGCTGCGCGGCACCATCAGAGAGCCGATTTTCCGCTCGTCCAGCCGAAACACATTGCGCACCATGGTGTGCTCGTGCAGCTCGATCACACCCGCGCTTGTTCCCTCTTTGAGCATCGCGTCGATCTCTTCCTCGGTCACTGCGTTGGCGCTGTTCTCCGGGACGCCCAGCAACCGCAGCAAGGTCTGGGTAGACACCGACAGCAGCGCCACAAACGGCCGGGTCGCCACGGCCAGGGCATTGATCGGCCTGGCCACCAGCCGTGCCAACCTCTCCGGGTTGGACTGCGCCATGCGTTTGGGCACCAACTCACCCAGCACGATGGAGACGTAAGTGATCACCACCACCACCAAACCGGTTGCGCCGATCTGAGCCAGGTTCTGCGCCAGGCCCAGCCCACCCAGCCAGGCCGCCAGCGGCTCGGCCAACGCGGCCTCACCGACGATGCCGTTGAGCACGCCGATCGATGTGATGCCGATCTGGATGGTGGAGAGAAAGCGGGTGGGGTCCTCGCCCAGTTTCACCGCCGCAGCCGCTGAGCTGTCGCCCGCGTCCATCAGCAACTGCAAACGCGACCTGCGTGCCGTCACCAGCGCAATCTCTGACATGGCAAACAAGCCATTGAGCAGGATCAGCCCCAACAGAAAAACGATTTCCATGGGCCCCAGTGTGGCCCAAAAAGCGCCCGCAGCGCGGGCTGCTTCAGAACCGGGCCAGGTACCCCAGTCGGGCCGAGTTCAGGCGCTGGCGGTCCACCAGCGGACTGTCCTTGATGCCCGAACCCAGCGCGGTGCTGCTCAGGTCCAGGTACACCGAGTGCGCCGGCCGCACACCGTACAACACCCGCACGCCCAGCTCGGTGTTCAGCGTCGCCTTGCCTTCATAAGCCGCACGGCCCTCGCGCGCCTCCGTGGCGCGCACGCCGTACAGGTAGTCCACCAGCTTGTCGCTTTGCCAGACCAGGCCCACCCGGGGCGCCACGCCCACCGGCCCCAGGCGCACCAGCCGGTCTGCCACCAGCCTTGCCTGCTGGCCCTTGCTGTGGCCCGAGGCATCGGCCATCCACTCCGCACCCAGTCGCGCCACCGGGGTCGGCCAGTCTGCCCGCAGCCCGATCCAGGCGCTGCTCTTGCGCTCGGCCATGCCGGCCAGAAACGGCGAATCGGACGCTTCGTAGCCCTCGTCCATGAACTGTGCGCGCACAGCCAAGTCCACCGCGCCCACTTTGGGCAGCTTCAGGTCCAGGCGCGGTCCGAAGACCCGCACCCAGGCGTTCTCGTACTGCAGTAGCGGCAGCACCCGCGTTCGCGACGCGGCGCCAGCGTAAGGCCTTTGCGTGCTGGCCACGCCCAGCCCCAGGCTCCAGCTGCTGGACAGCGCCAGGGGTGCGTCGGTGGCAGATGAAGCCGCAGCGCTGTCGGCCCAGGCGGCGGTGGTGCCGGCGCTCAGGGCGAGCGCGAGGCCTAGCGTTTGAAGGGATTTCATGGGGCGTCTCGTTGCATTCAGATGCATCAATCTTAATCCCAAAGAATTCAAAATATCAAGTCTGTTGCCACGAAAGTGTTGGACTTTGTTCTGCCGCCACGTCGCGTGCCGCGTGCCGGTCATTCGGCCCGAGGCCTGAGCCGTTTGGCGGTTCAGTGTTTGGCAGGCGCCGTGGCCTTGGCCGCCGCGTCAAAACCGCCCTTGGCCTTCCATTCTTCCATGCCGCCCTGCAGAATGCGCACGTTTTCCCAGCCCGCCACGCGCAACGCAAAGCCCGCCTGCGCCGAGAGCGACCCGGTGTTGCAATAAATCAGCACCGGCTTGTCTTTGGGGATGCTGCTGCGCTTGGCCAGTACCGCGCGCCAGTCCATGTTGATCGCGCCGGGGATGTGACCCTTGGCGAACTGGCCCGCGTCGCGCGCGTCGATCACCGTCATCTTCGGCCACTCGTCTTTCGGAATCTGCTCGGCAAAGATCACGCCGCCGCCGTAGTCCACAAACTCCAGGTAGGCCTCCATCTCGTCGGTGGCAATCGCCTTGTTGTCGGCATGGGCGGGAGCGCCCAGCACCAGAAAGGTCGAAGTGAGGGCGGCGAGGCCCCATGTGCGCAGTTTCATACAGTCTCCATAGATATAAGTGCAAACGGATATTTGCATTGTGATACTCCCCGAAATCCTTGTGTGAGCCCTCAGCGGCTCACGGGCGCCCGGTGTCGGGTGCCTCGGTGGCGTCTTGCCAGTGGCGCCGGTTGATGGCGTAGCCGGTGATCTTTCCCCTGAACGGCAGCGCCAGCATGCCCGGCAGCCGCGCGACCTCGTGAGGGTCGGCGTGGTCTCGGATGCCGATGGTCATGCCGAGCTGCCCCGCGCGCGGCTCTGCCTGGTAGGTGCCGAACAGCCGGTCCCACCAGGTCAGGTTGAAACCGAAGTTGCTGTTGCTCTCGTCGTCTTCGACCGAGTGGTGCACCCGGTGCATGTCGGGCGTGACCAAAAACCAGCGCAGCACCCGGTCCAGCCGCGCGAGCAGGCGGATGTTGCCGTGGTTGAACATGGCGCAGGCGCTCGCCACGATCTCAAAGATCAGCACCGCCAGCACCGGCGCCCCCAGCAGCGCAATGGTC
>DAIOEI010000255.1:0-4071 GCA_036746335.1 Hydrogenophaga sp.
AACACCTCGACCTTGAAGAGCAGGAACAGCTCGATCAGATCAAACACTTCTGGGCGCAGTACGGCAACCTCATCACCTGGGTGCTGATTGTGGTGTTCGGCGCCATCGCGGCCTGGAACGGCTGGAACTGGTGGCAGCGCAATCAGGCAACCCAGGCCTCGGCCTTGTACGAAGAAGTGGAGCGGGCTGTGCTCGCCCGCGACCTCGACAAAGTCGAGCGCGCCACACAGGACCTGCAAAGCCAGTATGGACGCACAAGCTTTGGCGCTCAGGCCGCGATGCTTGCGGCCAAGACCTTTCACGACGAAGGGCAGGCCGATCGCGCTCGTGCCGCGTTGGTCTGGGTGGTCGAGAAGTCCAGCGATCCTGCCTACCAGGCCCTGGCACGCTTGCGCCTGGCGGCGCTGGATGTTCAAGCCAAAGAGCTGGATGCGGCGCTCGAGCGCCTCTCAGCGCCGGTGCCCAAGGCTTTCGAGCCTCTGGTGGCCGACCGTCGTGGTGATGTGTTGGTGGCCCAAGGCAAGGCGGACGAGGCACGCGAGCAGTACCGCCAGGCCTGGAAGGGCCTGAGCGATCGCACCGATTACCGTCAACTGGTGGAGGTCAAGCTGGCGGCTCTCGGTGTGCCGGCTGACAGTCTGAGTCCTCCAGCGCAAGGACAACCGTAATGAAGTTTGAAAACCTCCCCGGCTTGGGCGCCTGTGGCATCGTCCGACCCATGCGCACAGCCTTTTCTGCTTTGGCGGTGGCGGTTTTGTTGTGGGGATGTGCATCAGGCTCCCCCAAGCCGCAACCGCTTGCGCTGGGCCCTGTCAACGCCCTCATCGGTGTCGAAGCGGCGTGGACAGCACAGATCGGCCCCAGCGATGCCAAGCTGATGCCCCATGTGGTGGGCCAGACCTTGTACGTGGCCAGCGCGCAGGGTACCGTGGCAGCCCTGGATGCCGCAACCGGCCGCGATGTGTGGCGCACTTCCCTGAGCGCCCGTATTGCTGCTGGAGTCGGCTCGGATGGCGAAACCGCTGCGGTCATTACCCAGGGCAACGAACTGGTGGCGGTGGTTGCAGGCCAGGAGCGGTGGCGTGTGCGCTTGCCTGCGCGCTCATTCACGGCACCTTTGGTGGCAGGGCAGCGGGTGTTTGTGCTGACGGCAGACCGCAGCGTGCTTGCCTTTGACGCACGTTCCGGCGCCCGCTTGTGGCAACAATCACGGCAAGGCGAAGCTCTGGTGCTGGAGCAAACAGGTGTTTTGCTTGCGGTGGGCGACACGCTGGTGGTCGGTCTGTCCGCACGCCTGACCGGCCTGGATCCGCTCAATGGCTCGGTGCGCTGGGACGCCTTGCTGGCCAACGCACGGGGCACCAATGAAGTCGAGCGCCTGGTCGATCTGGTGGGCCCAGCTAGCCGTGTTGGTGATAGCGTTTGTGCCCGTGCTTTTGGTGCAGCGGTGGGCTGTGTGGACACGGCACAGGGTCGCGTGGTCTGGACCCAGGTTGCCCAGGGAGCTACGGGCCTGCAGGGTGATGAGCGCCTGCTGGTGGGCGCTGAAGCCGATGGCCGTGTCGTGGCCTGGCAGCGCGCTGACGGGCAGCGCCAGTGGGTCTCGGAGCGTCTTCAACACAGGGGGCCTGGTGCGCCTTTGGTGGCGGGTCGTACCGTCGCTCTGGGCGACCAGCAGGGGCTGCTGCATCTGTTCTCGCGCGAAGACGGCTCCGAAATGAACCGGTTGAGTACCGACGGCTCTCCCATTTTGGGGCGTCCGGTCTTGGCGGGCCAAACCCTGATCGTGCAAACCCGCAACGGCGGTGTGTTTGCCTGGCGCCCCCAGTAAGCTCTGAGGCCTTTGGGCCTTCTCAAAACGAAAGCGCAGACCGTGAATCCCGTCATCGCCCTGGTGGGCCGTCCCAATGTGGGCAAATCCACCCTGTTCAACCGCCTGACGAGTTCTCGCGACGCCATCGTGGCCGACTTTGCCGGCCTCACCCGGGATCGGCACTACGGCAACGGCCGCCTGGGCAAGCAGGCCTATATCGTCATCGACACTGGCGGCTTCGAGCCCACCGCCGAGTCGGGGATCTACAAGGAGATGGCCAAACAGACCCGGCAAGCGGTGGCCGAGTCGGATGTGGTGATTTTTGTGGTGGATGCGCGAGCCGGGCTCAGCGCCCAGGACCACGACATCGCCCGCTATCTCAGGCGCCTGGGCAAGCCCACGGTGCTGGTGGCCAACAAGGCAGAGGGTATGACCCAGGGACTGCAACTTGTCGAGTTCTTCGAGTTGGGTTTGGGTGAAGTGATGCCGGTGTCTGGCGCCCATGGGCAGGGCGTTCGTTCCATGCTGGAGACCGCGCTGGCGGCCATTCCAGGCTGGGAAGAGCCCGAAGAAGAGGCGGCAGAAGAGGCCGGCGGCGTCATCCGGCTGGCTGTGGCGGGACGGCCCAATGTGGGCAAGTCCACCCTGATCAATGTCTGGCTCGGTGAGGAGCGCCTGGTGGCCTTTGACATGCCCGGCACGACACGAGATGCCATTTCGGTGCCTTTCGAGAGAGGTGGCCAGTCCTATGAGCTGATCGATACCGCAGGCATTCGCCGCAAAGGCAAGGTGTTTGAAGCGATCGAAAAGTTCTCCGTGGTCAAGACATTGCAGGCCATCGAAGGCGCACACGTGGTGCTCTTGCTGCTGGATGCGACCCAGGGGGTAACCGATCAGGACGCCCACATCGCCGGATACATTCTGGAGAGTGGTCGAGCTGTGGTCGTGGCCATCAACAAATGGGATGCTGTGGATGCCTACCAGCGTGAGCAGATCGAGCGACAGGTCGAAACGCGCCTGGCATTCCTGAAGTTTGCCGCCTTGCACCTGATCTCGGCGCACAAGCGACAAGGACTGGGACCGGTTTGGAAGTCGATTGCTGGAGCGCACGCGGCTGCCATGCGCAAGATGTCTACGCCGGTACTGACCCGCCTGCTGCTGGAAGCCGTTGCCTTCCAGGCGCCCATTCGCAGCGGCATGTTTCGCCCCAAAATGCGTTATGCGCATCAAGGCGGCATGAACCCGCCGGTGATTGTGATCCACGGCAACTCGCTAGAGAATGTGCCGGCGGCCTACACGCGGTTTCTTGAAGGGCGCTTTCGCAAGGCCTTTGACCTGGTCGGTACGCCGCTGCGCATTGAATACAAAACCTCGGACAACCCCTACAAAGACTGACGGCTTGCAGGCCCCCGGCGCGCCAGGGTGGCCTGCTGTGGTATGGTCCAACCTCCAATAACCACTCTCTTGAACACGGAGCATATCGTGAGCAACAACAAAGGCCAACTCTTGCAAGACCCTTTCCTGAACCAGCTGCGCCGGGAGCATGTTCCGGTGTCGATCTATCTGGTCAACGGTATCAAGCTGCAGGGTCAGATCGAATCCTTCGACCAGTATGTCGTGTTGCTGCGCAACACAGTGACACAAATGGTCTACAAGCACGCAATTTCCACCATCGTGCCGGGTCGTCCGGTGCAGTTCACTGTCGCTCCGCAGGACGACACTGGCGCGGCTTGATCGCTGCCACGGTGCTGGAGGCGCCCGCGCTGGCGCAGCCTGCGGTGGTTGAACGGACTTGAGCTCACACACCACCACCTCCGCTTCTGCTCCTTCGGTCATTTTGATCGGGGTCGATTTTGGGTTGCCACATTTCGACCGCGAACTGGAGGAGTTGGGTTTGCTGGCAGCGACGGCGGGCTATCGCGTGGCCGAACGCTTGTCTTGCAAGCGCCGGGCGCCCGACCCGGCGCTTTTTGTCGGCACCGGCAAGGTTGAAGAAATCCGCCTTCTGGCGCAATCGACTGGCGCTAGTGAGGTTTTGTTTGATCAATCGCTGAGTCCGGCGCAGCAGCGCAATCTTGAGCGGGCACTGCAAATGCCGGTGAACGATCGGACCTTGCTCATACTGCAAATCTTTGCGCAGCGCGCGCGCAGCCATGAGGGCAAGTTACAGGTCGAACTCGCGCGTTTGCAATACCTGTCCACACGGCTGGTACGCCGCTGGTCCCACCTTGAGCGCCAAAGCGGCGGTATTGGCATGC
>DAIOEI010000256.1:0-4039 GCA_036746335.1 Hydrogenophaga sp.
CGCTCGATGAAAACATCATCATGCGCGTGGTCGACAAGTTCCTGCTGCAGCTGGAGGGCCAACTGGCCGAGAAAAAGGTCGAGGTCACCTTCACCGACGACTTGCGCAAGCACCTCGCCAAGAAGGGTTTTGACCCGCTGATGGGAGCCCGCCCCATGCAGCGCCTGATTCAGGACACCATTCGCCGCGCTTTGGCCGACGAGTTGTTGTTCGGCCGCTTGATCGACGGCGGCCGCCTGACGGTCGATCTGGAAACCAAGATGGGCGAAGACGGCAAGGAAACCCAGGACGTCAAACTGGACATCCAGCCTTTGCCGAAGAAAGAAGGCAAGGCCAAGCCGGAAGAGGCTACCGCGGGTTGATGCAGACCCAACGGGCTTAGACCCAAAACCCCGCCCGATTTGGCGGGGTTTTTTTTATGGCTCACGTGGCCCGATAAACAAAAAACCCAAGCCTTTTGCAAGGCTTGGGTCAATGGTTGTGGCGGAGAGGGCGGGATTCGAACCCGCGGTGGGGATTAGCCCACACACGCTTTCCAGGCGTGCGACTTAAACCACTCATCCACCTCTCCGCGAAGCCTTCAATTGTAGCAGGATGCAGAGGGTAGTCGCCGGTCCACTGGCTCAGGCGCCCGTGCCCTTGCCGGTGCCCACCATCTTCATGGCCGATGCGATGAGGGCGGACACTTCGGTCATGTTGCCGGGCACGATCAGCGTGGTGGTGGCGTCGGCGGCGACCTTGCCGTAGGCGTCTACCGCGCGCTCGGCCACCTTCAGCTGCACCGCCTGTTCACCGCCTGGTTGGTTGATGGCGCTGGCGATGCGCTCGATGGCACTGGCGGTGGCGTTGGCCACTTCGGTGATGGCGGCTGCTTCGCCCTGGGCGTTGTTGATAGCGGCTTGTTTTTCGCCTTCGGAGCGGGCAATGAAGGCCTCGCGTTCGCCGGTGGCGATGTTGATCTGCTCCTGGCGGCGGCCTTCGGAGGCGGCGATCAGTGCGCGCTTCTCGCGCTCTGCGGTGATCTGCGCCTGCATCGCGCGCAGGATTTCGGCGGGTGGTGTCAGGTCTTTGATTTCGTAGCGCAAGACCTTGACGCCCCAGTTCAGCGCGGCCTCGTCGATCGCCTGCACCACCTGCGCGTTGATGATGTCGCGCTCTTCAAAAGTCTTGTCCAGCTCCAGCTTGCCGATCACCGAGCGCAGCGAAGTCTGCGCAAGCTGGGTGATGGCCATGATGTAGTTGGACGAGCCGTAGCTGGCGCGCATCGGGTCGGTGACCTGGAAGTACAGAATGCCGTCGACCTTGAGCTGGGTGTTGTCCCGGGTGATGCAGACCTGCTCGGGCACATCCAGCGGGATTTCCTTGAGGCTGTGTTTGTAGGCCACCCTGTCAATAAACGGCACCAGAAAGTTCAGGCCCGGCGCCAGTGAGGCGTGGTACTTGCCCAGCCGCTCCACCACCCAGGAGTTCTGCTGGGGCACCACCTTGATCGCTCGGATGATGAAGATGGCTGCAATGACAAACAGAAGAATGGCGATTTCCATGAAGGACCTTTCAATAACCCAAGATCAAAAACTTGCAGTGCGAGCGCATCCGGCGAGAGCCTGGCGTGACGCTCATGCCTTCTCCACCACCAGACGGTTGCCTTCGAGTTCGGTGACGCGGAAGGCGCCGGGCAGCGCTGCACCGCCTGCGCGTTGAACCACTGTCCATTGCGCGCCCCGGTACTTGACGCTGGCGGTGCCATCGGGCTTCCAGTGATCTACCTGGACGATCTCGCCCACGTCCAGGTTCACACTGCGCAAGGAGCGCACCGACGGGTCGGAGGCCTTGCGGCGTTTGCTCAGATACAGCGTGATCACGCCCAAAGAGCCCACCACAGCGGCGGCAGAGAGTTGCCCCACCAGCCCCAGCCCGGCATGCGCGGCCAGCGCCCCTCCGCCCAGGCCCAGCGCCAGCATCAGCAGATAGAACGTGCCGGTCATGAGTTCCAGCGCCACCGCTGCGCCAGCCAGCAGCCACCAGATGGTGGAATCAGCCATGTGATCAGTCCCTGTTGCGGCAGTCATTCCCCTGAATGTCTGACCCGTGCCACATTCTGCTTGAAAAGCGGCGTACGAACCCGTTGCGGACATGTGATTTCCGTACACTTCGCGCCTGTTCGGCAAGTTTTGCCGTTCCGGCATCGCAGCGCGCCCCAAGGGGCTGGAGAAATACATGAAATTCCGCTTTCCCATCGTCATCATCGATGAGGACTTTCGTTCCGAGAACTCGTCTGGTCTGGGCATCCGAGCCCTGGCGCAAGCCATTGAAACCGAAGGCTTCGAGGTGGTCGGTGTCACCAGCTACGGCGATCTTTCTCTCTTTGCGCAGCAGCAGTCGCGGGCCAGCGCGTTCATCCTGTCGATAGACGACGAGGAATTCAGCCCGGGACCGGACATCGACCCTGTGGTGCTGAACCTGCGCAACTTCATTAACGAGGTGCGCCGCAAGAACTCGGATGTGCCGATCTACGTGCACGGCGAGACCAAGACCAGCCGCCACCTGCCCAACGACGTGTTGCGCGAGCTGCACGGCTTCATCCACATGTTCGAGGACACGCCGGAGTTCGTGGCGCGCCACATCATCCGCGAGGCCAAGAGCTACCTGGAAGGCATCCAGCCGCCGTTCTTCAAGGCGCTGCTCGACTACGCGGAAGACGGCTCTTACTCCTGGCACTGCCCTGGGCATTCAGGCGGCGTGGCTTTTCTGAAAAGCCCGGTGGGCCAGATGTACCACCAGTTCTACGGCGAGAACATGTTGCGCGCCGACGTGTGCAACGCGGTCGAAGAGCTGGGCCAGCTGCTGGACCACAACGGCGCCATTGGCGCCAGCGAACGCAACGCAGCGCGCATCTTCAACGCGGACCACTGCTACTTCGTGACCAACGGCACCAGCACCAGCAACAAGATGGTCTGGCACCACACGGTGGCGCCGGGGGATGTGGTCGTGGTGGACCGCAATTGCCACAAGTCCATCCTGCACAGCATCATCATGACGGGCGCCATCCCCGTCTTCCTCAAGCCCACACGCAACCATTTCGGCATCATTGGCCCGATCCCGCAGGCCGAATTCGAGGTCGAGAGCATCAAGGCCAAGATCCGCGCCAACCCGCTGCTGGCCGGCGTGGATGCGGACAAGGTCAAGCCGCGCATCCTGACACTCACCCAGTCCACCTACGACGGCGTGCTCTACAACACCGAGACCATCAAGAACCTGCTCGATGGCTGGGTGGACAACCTGCACTTTGACGAAGCCTGGCTGCCGCACGCGGCCTTCCACCCGTTCTACGGCAGCTTCCACGCCATGGGCAAGAAGCGCGCGCGGCCCCAGCATTCGGTGGTGTATGCCACACAGTCCATCCACAAGCTGCTGGCCGGCATCAGCCAGGCCAGCCACGTGCTGGTGCAGGACTCGCAAACCACCAAGCTGGACCGCCACCTCTTCAACGAGGCCTACCTGATGCACACCAGCACCAGCCCGCAATACAGCATCATCGCCAGCTGCGATGTGGCTGCCGCCATGATGGAGCCGCCCGGCGGCACCGCGCTGGTGGAGGAAAGCATTGCCGAGGCGCTGGACTTCCGCCGCGCCATGCGCAAGGTGGAGGCCGAGTTCGGCGGTGATGACTGGTGGTTCCAGGTGTGGGGGCCAGACGAACTGGTGGAGGAGGGCATTGGCCGCGCCAGCGACTGGGTGCTCAAGCGCACCGACGCCGATGGTGTTCAGCCCTCGGACGGCGAAGAGGCCTGGCACGGCTTCGGCGACATGGCGCCGGGTTTCAACATGCTGGACCCCATCAAGGCCACCATCGTCACCCCCGGCCTGAACATGAACGGCGACTTTGCCGCCACCGGCATCCCGGCTTCCATCGTCACCAAATTCCTGGCCGAGCACGGCGTGGTGGTCGAGAAGACCGGCCTCTACAGCTTCTTCATCATGTTTACCATCGGCATCACCAAAGGCCGCTGGAACACGCTGCTGACCGCGCTGCAGCAGT
>DAIOEI010000257.1:0-4024 GCA_036746335.1 Hydrogenophaga sp.
GTCGGGTAGTCGGTGTAGCCCTTCTCGCCGCCGCCGTAGAAGGTGGTCTTGTCCGGGGTGTTGAACGGGCCTCCGACCTGCAGGCGCGCGACCAGGTCCGGGTTGGCGATGTAGGCCTTGCCAAAGGCCACCAGGTCGGCGCCATCGGCCAGTGCCTGCTGCGCCAGCGGCAGGTCGTAGCCGTTGTTCACCATCCAGGCGCCTGTGCCGCCCGCATGGCGGTACGCGGTCTTGAAAGCGGCGTAGTCGAAAGGCCGCTCGGGCAGCTCGCGCGGACCGCCGGTGGCGCCCTCGATGACGTGCACATAGGCCAGCCCGTAGCGGCCCAGGATACGGGCGACGTGGGTGAACAGCGGCTGCGGGTCGGCGTCGACGATGTCGTTGGCGGGCGTGACGGGCGAGAGGCGGATGCCGGTGCGGCCGCCGCCGATGGCTTCCGTCACGGCGGCCACCACTTCGAGCAGCAGGCGCGTGCGGTTCTCGATGCTGCCGCCGTAGTCGTCGGTGCGCTGGTTGGCGCCGGTCTTGAGGAACTGGTCGATCAGGTAGCCGTTGGCGGCGTGGATCTCGACGCCGTCAAAACCGGCGCTGATCGCGTTCTGTGCGGCGTGGCGGTAGGCCTGCACGATGCCGGGGATTTCTTGCGCGTCCAGCGCGCGCGGCTCGGAGGTTTCGACGAAGGTCGGCACGCCGTCCTTGATCAGCACGGTCTTGGTCTTGGCGGTGATGGCCGAGGGCGCGACCGGCTTGCGGAAGTGCGGCTGCAACTCCACGTGCGAGACGCGGCCGACGTGCCAGAGCTGGCAGACGATCCGGCCGCCCGCGTCATGCACCGCCTTCGTGACCTGTTTCCAGCCGTCCAGTTGTTCAATGCCGTAGAGGCCCGGCACATCGGCGTAGCCCTGTCCTTCGTGGCAGATCGCGGTGGCCTCGGTGATCAGCAGGCCGGCGCTGGCGCGCTGGGCGTAGTAGGCGGCCATCAGCGGCGTGGGGATGGCCTCGGGCGCACGGTTGCGCGTGAGCGGCGCCATGACGATGCGGTTGGCGAGGTGCAGGTTGCCGACGGTGATGGGGTCGAAAAGGGTGAGCATGGTTGTGGGTGAAATGCAATCCAAACCCGCAGACTAAGCGGAAAACGCCAACACCACCGTCACTTGGTGTACACAACAGGGGCAGATCAGTTCAACAGCCAAGAAACGCTGCCCCTTGGCTAGCAGGATCGTCGCCCAAGATGAACTTCCGCTGAGAAGATTGCCAAATTCGCTGTCGGGCTCAGAACTGACTCAAGGAGGCCACCAGCGGCCAGGGCGTGGCCGCGGGCGCCTGAAAGCGGTGGGTGAGCGACTGATCTACGGCAATGCCCTTGGGAGCCTGGGCCAGCTCTTGGCCAGCGGCGGCGCCAATCTTGCTGGTCGCGCGCAGATGCACTATGCGCCGCCGGGGTAGTGGCTCGGGTGCGCGGCCCCATCAACAGGTAGACGACAAACTCACATTTTCCGAAGGGTGCTCCGAGGAGCTGCGTCAGCATACAGATGCCCCAGCGGCAGGGCGCTGGCGGCTTTGACTTCACCGAGCGAGAAGCTGGTGTGCAGGTCTTTGACGTTGGGCAGGTTGATCAGCACCTCGCGGGCGAAGCGGCTGAACTCGGCGAGGTCGGGGCAGACGACCTCCAGCTCAAAGGTGCCGGAGCCGCTGATGTAGTGGCAACTGACGATCTCGGGGATTTTCTGGATGGCGGCCTCCAGCTGGCGCGTCACGTCGCCGCTGTTGCGCTCGGCGTCGAGCCGCACGAAGGCGAGCACGCCCAGGCCGATCTTTTCGCGGTCGAGCTCGGCGCGGTAGCCTTTGATGAAACCGGCCTCCTCCAATGCGCGCACGCGGCGCCAGCAGGGCGCGGCCGAGAGGCCGACGCGGTTGGCCAGCTCGGCGTTGGTCAGGCGCCCGTCGTTCTGCAGTTCGTTCAGGATGGCGAGGTCAAACTTGTCGAGGGTTTGCATGGTGGATTCCTGATTCTCAGAGTTTTGATTCCGAAATTTACGGAACTACGTTCCGCAATTAACGGTAACATGTGGTCATGAAAACGCCCATGTTGTACGACCGCCAGCTGGCGGTGCGCCTGCAGGAAGCTTTGCTGGATACGCCGGTGGTGCTGCTGGCAGGGCCTCGTCAGGCAGGCAAAACGACACTGGTTCGACAGGTGGCGCAAAAAGGCATGCGCTATCTGACACTGGACGATGAGGCGACGCTGCTGTCTGCCAGGGAAGACCCCGCTGGCCTGGTTAGAGAGTTGGACCGCGCGGTGATCGATGAAGTCCAGCGGGCACCGCAGTTGTTGTTGGCGATCAAGAAAAGTGTGGACGAAGACCGCCGCCCAGGGCGATTTCTGCTGACAGGTTCTGCCAACCTGATGGCCCTGCCCACGGTAGCCGATTCGCTGGCCGGCCGCATGGAGACCCTGCAACTGTTGCCTTTGTCTCAAAGTGAGTTGATGGGTCGGGCTGCGAACTGGATCGATGCCGCGTTTGCCGGCCAGCTTTTGCGGTCTGCAGATCCGGACGTGGGCGCCAGCCTCGCGCAAAGGGTCTTGCGCGGCGGTTACCCGGAGGCGGTGGCCCGGCCCACGGTTCGGCGGCGTTCGGTGTGGATGCATCAATACCTGGATGCCCTCATCCAGCGCGATGTCCGCGATGTGGCCAGTATCGATAAGTTGGACCTGCTGCCTCGCTTTTTGCGGGCGCTGGCGCAGACCGCTGGCCAGATGTGCAACTACACCCAACTGGGTGCTCAGGTTGGGTTGGACGGCAAGACGGCGTCGCGCTATGTCGCGGTTCTGGAGCAGATGTATCTGATGCGGCGGGTGGAGGTCTGGACCCGCAACCGGCTGAGCCGGGTGATCAAAACACCCAAGCTGCAGTTTCTGGATGCGGGCCTGCTGGCCGCGCTGATGGAGCTGGGAGAAGACAGTTGGCGCGAAGACCGGGGCCGGTTTGGTCATGTGCTGGAGACCTTTGTGTATGCCGAGCTGCTCAAGCACGCCGCGTCTGCAGAAAGCAGCTACCGCTTGTTGTATTACCGGGACGCCGACCAGGTGGAGGTGGATGTGGTGATCGAAAACGCCAGCGGGCAGTTGGTAGGCGTAGAGGTGAAAGCGACTGCAACGGTGAAGGCATCGGATTTTCGGGGTCTGAAAAAGCTGGCCACCTTGGGCGGTTCACAGTTCAAGGCGGGTGTGCTGCTGTACGACGGAGCAGAAACCTTGCCCATGGGAGCGCGTCTCTGGGCTATTCCGTTGTCAAGTTTATGGGGTTTATAGCAATATTCTTTCTCTATGAGTTCACAGGTGGGCACGAAAAGCAAACACCTGTCAACGCCCCGGTCATACACTGTGCGGCACACTGAGGCCGACCGATCCGGTCGGATGTCAGGCGAAAAACGCCCACAAGGCGTTCACCACCCACGCAGGAGACAAACATGCACCCCCACGCTCACATTCGTTCGCTGCCCCCCGAGGGGGCGCAACCCTCCCTTGAGGCGGCTCGGCGGGAGGGTTCAACATGAACGCACCGCTGCCCGAGCACATTCGAAAGGCTCTGGAAACCGTCACGCTGGACGACAAATACACGCTGGACCACGGTCGGGCGTTCATGAGCGGCATCCAGGCGCTGGTGAAGCTGCCGATGCTGCAGCGCCAGCGCGACGCGCTGCAGGGCAAGAACACGGCGGGTTTTGTGAGCGGTTACCGGGGTTCGCCGCTGGGGGGTTACGACCAGGCGCTGCAAAAGGCGGCGCCGCACCTGAAGGCGCAGAACATCGTGTTTCAGCCCGGGGTGAACGAGGAGCTGGCGGCGACCGCGCTCTGGGGCACGCAGCAACTCGGGTTTGCACCGCCGGGCTCCAACAAGTTCGACGGCGTCTTTGGCATCTGGTACGGCAAGGGCCCGGGGGTGGACCGCTGCTCGGACGTGTTCAAACACGCCAACATGGCGGGCACCACGCCCTGGGGCGGCGTGATCGCGGTGGCGGG
>DAIOEI010000258.1:0-4012 GCA_036746335.1 Hydrogenophaga sp.
TCCTGCTGGGTCAGCGGCAGGGCAATGTGGCCAAAGCGGTCGGGCTGGCCGTTGAACTGGGCCAGCCGCTGCAGCCGCTGGTACACGCGGGCCCGCAGCGAGGGCAGCAGGTCGGCTTCCATCAGGTCGAACATCTCGGCCACCCGCGTGGCCAGGCTGCGGATGATGCCCAGGGCCAGATCGGGCTCGGTGCGCAGCGTCTGAATCAGGGCCTGCTGGGGGATTTCCAGGGTCTGTCCGGGCTCTTCGCAGACCACGTCGGTGGGGAAGGGTGCGCCCGCCAGCGCCGACGGCACACCAAACAGTTCTCCCGTCGTGATGCGCCGCATGAAGTGGGACTCGCCGTCTACGCTGTTGAGCAGCACTTTGTATTGGCCGCTCAGGCACACGCTGACACGCTCCATGCGCTGGCCGTAGCGCGCCAGCACATCGCCCGCTTGCCAGGTCCGGTGAAAGCCCACGGCTTCCAGCGTTTGGACCATGGCCTGGTCCAGCATGAAACGCTCCAGCGTGCGCTGCTGCAGCCAAAGGGAGGACAGCGGGTCCTCGGGTAAACCATAGATTGGTGTCATCCCCTAGATTGTTACCTGAGGAACATTGTTCCTCAAGGCTTACAACGAACATGCGTCCACGGGCTTGAGCTCGATCAACAGGAGACATGGACGTGATCAAGAAATTTCTGATTCGGTGGATGTCGATGGCCGCGCTGACCACTGCGGCCGTGAGCGCTGCGCAGGCCCAGCCGGTGGTGCGTTTCCAGGACTATCCCGGCACCGGGAACTTGCTGGTGCGGGTAGCGCAGGCGAACGGCTATTGCGAGCAGGCGGGTATCCGTTGCGAACTGCGCACCATTCCGGCGGCGCCGCTGGGCATGCAGACCATGTTGTCGGGCGACATCGAAGTTTCGTTTGGTCCGGCCGAGGTGGTGGTTGCCGCCCTGGCGCGCAAGGCGCCAGTCAAGGTGATCGGGGCGGGGTATGTGGATCCGGTCTTTTTTATTGCGGCAGGCATGAAAACCGAGCTGCCGACCGAGGCCGAAGGCTATCCAGGCGTGGTGAAGTCCTTCAAAGGCAAAAAAATCGGTGTCACCCAGCGCGGTTCTGGCGCCGAATTCCAACTGATCGACATGCTGGCCGACGCGGGCCTGACGGCCAACGACGTGACCATCGTGGCCGTGGGTGCACCCAACACCGCTTTCCCCGCGCTGACCCAAGGGCAGGTGGATTTGATCATGACGTTCCCCCCCGCCGACGGCATGTGTGAGGTGCTCAAGGCCTGCCGCGTGGTGATCGACCCGCGCAAAGGCCAGGGGCCCAAAAGCATCCTCGACTCCCGGGGTGGCGCGGGCGCCATGGCGGTGAAAGCCGACTGGGCGGCGGCCAACCCGGCGTTGGTGGCGAGCGTTCGCAAGATGCTGGCCCTGTCAGACGCCTTTGTGGCCAACCCGGCCAATTTCGACAGAACGCTGGAGGTGCTGCGCAAGACCTTTGGCCTGCAGTTGCCCAACGCCGATCAGATCGCCGAGGTGTCATTCCGCAACTCGATAGGCAACTTCAAGGCCCAGGGAACGGTGCCCGCCATGCAATCGGTGGCCGACACGATGTTTCAAAACAAGCTGGTACCCGTGCGCGTGGACATGGCCCCCGCCGTGCTGCCTTGATGCTCGCGTCACTGACGCAGGAAACCGCCAGGACACGCCATGATTGACGCCCAACGCATCGATTTAAGTTTCGACGGCACCAACCTGGTGTTGCAAGGGGTGGACCTGCATGTCAAAGCTGGCGAGTTCGTGGCGCTGGCGGGCCCCAGTGGTTGCGGCAAGACGACCTTGCTCAACCTCTGTGCCGGGCTGGTGCCGCTGCCTGCGGGCCAGCACCTCAAGGTGGCGAATGGCGCCCCTGCGCTGGGCAGCGATGGCGTGGCCTACATGTTGGCCAGAGACAGCCTGTTTCCCTGGCTCAGCGCACTGGATAACGCCGCCTTCGGGCTGAAGGTACGCGGCATGCCGGTGGCCCAGGCGCGCGAGCGCTCGGCCGTGATGCTCAAGCGCGTGGGCCTGGGCGGTGCTGAAAACAAGCTGCCGAAAGAGCTCTCGCACGGCATGCGCCAGCGCGTGGCGTTGGCCCGCACCTTCGCCATGCCCTCGCCGCTGCTGCTGATGGACGAGCCCTTTGGCGCGCTGGACGCGCAGACCAAGCTGCAGCTGCAAGATCTGTTGTTGCAGCTGTGTCAGGAAGGCGAGCGCTCGGTGTTGTTTGTGACACACGATTTGTCAGAGGCGGTGGCATTGGCCGACCGCGTGGTGGTGATGTCTTCGCGCCCGGGGCGCATCGTGGCCGACGTGGCCGTGCCGCTGCCCAGGCCGCGCTCCATTCGCGCGTTGCAGACCAGTGACGACTTTCACCACACCTACACCCAGGTGTGGAAACACCTGGAAGAAGGGTGGGTTCACCATGAAGGCTGAGACGCTTCGCACGCTGGCGCAGCACGCTGCGTTTGTGGCCCTGGCGCTGGGGGCCTGGGAGTGGGCGGCGCGCGCGGGCTGGGTGGACCCGAGTTTTGTCGGCACGCCGTTGGGCATCGCCGCCTTCACGCTGGAGAACTTCACCAACGCGCGCTTGTGGGGCGATCTGGGCTGGACCTTGTCGGCGGTTTTTGTGTCGTTCGCCATCGGATCGCTCGCGGCGATGGCCACCGGCCTGGCGTTTGTGACCTGGCCGCGTCTGGAAGCATTCTGCGAGCCCTACATCGCGGCGATGAATGTGTTGCCGCGCATCGCGCTGGTGCCGCTGTTCATTCTCTGGTTCGGTCTGGGCCTGGGTTCCAAGATCGCGATGGGCGTGTCGCTGACTTTTTTCATCGTGCTGTCGACCACGGTGGCGGGCATTCGCGGAGTGAGTCAGGACCACATCACGCTCACCCGCACCCTGGGGGCCAGCAGCCGCCAGATGTTTTTCTGGGTCACCTTGCCCGGTGCCGTGCCGGTGCTGTTTTCGGGCCTGCGTCTGGGGCTGATCTACGCCTTTCTCGGTGTGGTCGGTGCCGAAGTGATCGCGTCTGAGCGCGGCCTGGGGCAGCAGCTGGCCTACCTGGGCTCCACCTTCAACGTCAACGGCGTGTGGTCGCTGCTGTTCGACCTGGCCTTCATCGGCGTGCTGATCATGAAGCTCATGAGCTGGCTGGAACGCCGACTGCTGCACTGGCAATAGAGCCAACTTTTAATCAGGAGATTCGATATGAAGTTCCGTCACATCCAGGTTGACCCGATCACGCCCACCATCGGCGGCATGATCAGCGGCGTGGACCTGAACAACACCCGTTCGGAAGACGTCTACGAAGAGATCAAGCAGGCGCTGTGGCAGTACGGCGTGGTGTTCTTCCGCAAGCAGGCGCTCAAGCCCGAGGCTTACATCCGCCTGGGGCAGAACTTCGGCGAGATGGAACAGCACGAGTTCTTCCCGCATGTGGAAGGACATCCGCAGATCCAGTTGATCTCGCACCAGGGCAACGAGGCGCCCGAGACCGACCGCTGGCACACCGACGTGACCTTCCGCAAGAAGCCCAACATGGTGTCCATCCTGCGCATCACCGACCTGCCACCGGCCGGTGGCGACACCATGTGGATGCACGCCGGTGCGGCTTTCGACGCACTCAACCCCGGCCTGCAGCAAATGCTCGAAGGCCTGCAGGCCGACCACGACCTGCCCTGGCATTTTCGCCGCATCAATGTGCACGAGCGGCTGGCGCAGCGCGCCTCGGCCAAGAGCGGCATGCTGGTGACGGCCAATGCGCAGGAGTGCAAGATGATCGAGAACACGCCCACGGTAACGCACCCGGCGGTGATCACGCACCCCTACAACGGCCGCAAGATCCTGTTCGTCAACTCGATCTGGACCAAGCGCCTGCTGGGCATGCACATGGACCTGTCCGAAGCGGTGCTCAACATGCTCTACGAATGGGTGAAGAAGCCCGAGTTCATGGTGCGCTTCCGCTGGGAAAAAGACTCGGTGGC
>DAIOEI010000259.1:0-3994 GCA_036746335.1 Hydrogenophaga sp.
TGGTGGTGCGGGGGTACACATAGTCGGTGCCCAGCAGCACAAAGCGCTTGGCCGATCCGCCGTCTTTGCTCATCAGGTATTCCACGGCGGGAATCGCTTGCTGGTTGGGCGCAGCGCCGGTGTAGAACACGTTCTTGGACAGTTCCTCGCCCTCGTACTGCACGGGGTAGAACAGCAGGCTGTTGAGTTCCTCGAACACCGGCAGCACCGACTTGCGGCTCACCGAAGTCCAGCAACCGAACACCACGGCCACCTTGTCTTGTGTGATCAGTTGGCGGGCGCGCTCGGCAAACAGCGGCCAGTTCGAAGCCGGGTCCACCACCACCGGCTCCAGCTTCTTGCCCATCACGCCGCCCTTTGCATTGATTTCCTCAATCGCCATCAGCACGGTGTCTTTGAGCACGGTTTCCGAAATCGCCATCGTGCCCGAGAGACTGTGCAAGACACCGACCTTGATCGTGTCTTGTGCGTGGGCGTTGAGACCGAAAGCGCCCAGGGCGGCCGCGACCGACAGGGCTTTGAGAGTGAATCGACGTTGCATCATGAAGCGTTCTCCAGGGGTACAAAAACATCCGTTGGGGGGTGACTCTGGCCGCCGGATCGCCGTTTCAGGCACTCTGCAGCGGACAGGACGGATGCTAGGGAGAACCCTGAAGGGTGTATGTACGCCGGGTGGCGTATGCGGGGAGGTATGAGGTGCAGTCCAAGCTGCATCCGGATATTTATTCTTGCAAATCGGGAGGCATATTCCAGATCCGCAAGGATGTTGTGATCGTGTTGAGTTATTTGCACCCCACCTAGAATTGACCAGACATCGATAAATCCAGTCGCATCGAAGGGAGCGTCCAAACCATGAAAAACCAAGAAGCCCTCAAGCAACAGGGCGATGTCATCTGGAACATCGCCAACCTGCTGCGCGGCCCCTACCGCCCACCCCAGTACCGGCGGGTCATGATTCCCCTGACCGTTCTGCGCCGGCTCGACTGCGTACTCGAAGCCACCAGAGGCGATGTGAATGCGCATTGCAAGCTTCTGCGCCAACTGTCCAAGCACAACGAAGAGACCATCGAAAAGACGATCAACCACCGGTTCGGTCTTCCGTTTCACAACACCAGCGAATTCACCTTCCAGAACCTGCTGGGCGATCCGGACAAACTGGCCGCCAACCTGAACCATTTCATCGCAGGGTTTTCCTCCAACGCCCGCAAGATCCTCGAGAAGTTCAAGTTCGACGAAGAGATTGAAAAGCTCGACGAAGCCAACCGCCTGTTCGATGTCGTCAAAGAAGTGGCGGCGGTGGACCTGCATCCCGACCGCATCTCCAACATCGAGATGGGCTACCTGTTTGAAGACCTGGTGCGCCGCTTCAACGAGCAGGCCAACGAAGAAGCCGGCGACCACTTCACTCCGCGTGAAGTCATCAAGCTCATGGTCAAGCTGCTGTTCACGCACGACGACCTGGTCTACCGCGACGGCAAGCTCATCAAAATCTACGACCCCACCTGCGGCACCGGCGGCATGCTGTCCGAGTCCGACAAGCTCATTGCCGATCCTGAAACCGGCCTCAACCCCGGCGCCAATGTCAAGCTCTTCGGCCAAGAATACAACCCCGAGTCTTACGCCATCTGCGGATCGGACCTGATGATCAAGGGCGAGGACGTCACACACATCGTCTACGGCAACACCCTGGGCACCGGCAAACCCAAAGAAGGCTTCACCGACGGTGACGGCCACCCCGACGTGCGCTTTCACTTCATGCTGGCCAACCCGCCTTTTGGTGTGGAGTGGAAACCCGAAAAGGACCACGTCACCAAGGAACACAACCAGTTCGGCTTCAAAGGCCGCTTCGGCCCCGGCCTGCCGCGCATCAACGACGGCGCCCTGCTGTTCCTGATGCACATGATCAGCAAGATGCAGCCCGCCCCCGCTGAAGGTGGTGAGGGTTCGCGCATTGCCGTCGTCTTCAACGGTTCGCCCCTGTTCACGGGCGACGCCGGCAGCGGCGAAAGCAACATCCGCCGCTGGATCATCGAGAACGACATGCTCGAAGCCGTGATCGGCCTGCCCGACCAGCTCTTCTACAACACCGGCATATCCACCTACATCTGGATCGTCACCAACCGCAAAGACCCCAGGCGCCAGGGCAAGGTGCAGCTCATCAACGGCACCGAGTTCGCCCGCAAGATGAAAAAGAGCCTGGGCGACAAGCGCAAGCGCCTGGGCGACGGCACCGACGGCCAGGCCGACGTGCCCGACGGCTCGCCGGACCACATCGCCACCCTGGTCAAGCTGTATGGCGACTTCGCACACAACCAGCGCATGAGCCTGGCCGACATCCAGACCAACATCGACCCCAAGCGCGACCAGACCGAGTCGATGGCGGTCAGCAAGGTATTCAACAACGCCGACTTCGGCTACCTCAAGATCACCGTTGAGCGACCCTTACGACTGAACTTTGAATTGACAGAAGAGCGCATTGATCGCGTCAAAAACTCCTTGGTGTTCACGCGCCTCTCGCTTTCAAAAAAACGGACGGACAAGAAGGGTATTCAGGAAGACATCCTGGAAGGTCAAGCAGCTCAAGCGGCCATTCTTGAGGTCTTGCATGACATGCAAGCCACCCTGGAAGGCCAATATTTCAACAACCGGGAGGTGTTTGAGGCGCACTTGGGCGCGGCGTTTGACATGGCCAATGTCTCGCTCGACGCAAATGTCAAAGCCGCCCTGCTTGCCCCCGGCGCGCTGGGTGAAAAAGACCCCACTGCCGACCCCTGCCGCAACAAGAAGGGCGAGCTGGAAGCCGACGCCGACCTGCGCGACACCGAAACCGTGCCCCTGCCCGCCGGCATCGCCCTGCCCCTGCCGCTGGACTACGAGAACAAGAAGAACAAAGGCAAGCTGGACCTGGACCCGCTGCTCGCACTGGTGCGCCCGCACTGCGAGGCCTACCTGGCCGCCGAGGTGCTGCCCTACCGGGCCGACGCCTGGATCGACCACCAGAAAACCAAGGTCGGTTACGAAATCCCCTTCAACCGCCACTTCTACGAATACAAGCCCCCGCGCCCGCTGGCCGCCATCGAGAAAGACATTGCCGACCTGGAGCGCGACATCGTCGCCCTGCTCAAGGAGGTGACGGCATGAGTGAATTGGTCATCTACCAGACCGACGACGGCCAGGCTCGGGTGCAGTTCCGCCCCATGGACGGCAGCCTCTGGCTAAGCCAGCTGCAGCTGGCCGAGCTCTACGGCGTGACCGTGGCCAACATCAACATCCACCTGCGCAAGATCGTGCAGGAGGGTGAACTGGCCGCCGAGGCAGTTATTAAGCAGGACTTAATAGCTGCCGCCGACGGCAAACGCTACCCCACCAAGCTCTACCGGCTGGAAATGATCCTCGCCGTGGGCTACCGGGTGCGCTCGGTGCGCGGCACGCAGTTCCGCCAATGGGCCACCGCCCACCTGACCGACTACCTGGTCAAAGGCTTCGTCATGGACGACGAACGCCTCAAGAACCCCGGCGGCTGGGACTATTTCGACGAGCTGCTGGCACGCATCCGCGAGATCCGCGCGTCGGAAAAGCGCTTCTACCAGAAGGTGCGCGACCTCTTCGCCCTCAGCAGCGACTACCAGGCCAACGAACAGACAGCCCAGCTGTTTTTTGCCGAAGTGCAAAACAAGCTGCTCTACGCCGTGACGCAGCACACCGCGGCCGAACTCATCCGCGACCGCGCAGACGCCAGCGCCCCCAACATGGGCCTGACCACCTGGGAAGGCAGCCGCGTGCGCAAGGCCGATGTGATCGTGGCCAAAAACTACCTCAGCGCCGACGAGGTGGACACCCTCAACCGGCTGGTGGTCATCTTCCTGGAGCAGGCCGAGCTGCGCGCCAAAGACCGCCAGCCCCTCACGCTGGACTACTGGCGCCAGAACGTGGACCGCCTGCTCGCCTTCAACGACAAACCCATCCTGCAGGGCAGCGGCAAGCTCAGCACCGA
>DAIOEI010000260.1:0-3942 GCA_036746335.1 Hydrogenophaga sp.
TTGCGCCCGCGTTCGGTCTGGCGCGCTTCCCAGCGCTCGAACAGGGTGTTGTAGACCAGGTTCCACACGACCGCGATCACCGAAGACACCACCGCGATCACGCCGGCGCGCTCCAGACTGGCACCAGCGCCCAGGGCCAGGCCGGCGCTGGCCACCGCGATGGCGATGAGCTCGTAGAGGCTGACGTAAACGATCTTGCGCCGAACGCCCTGCAGGTTGAAGCGGGCCATCAGCCGCCCTGCACCTGGGCTTCGTAACCGGCTTCGGCCAGCGCCGCAGCAATGTCTTCGGGCGCGATCATGGCGGTGTGGCTGACCCAGGCGGTCTGCTGGGCGAGGTTGACGTCGGCCTGGTTCACGCAGGGAAGGTCTTGTAGCTCGAACATGACGGCATCGGCGTCGTCCTGCGTGCGCAGGGCGGGAATGTGGAAGGTGGTATCGGGCATGGGGTTGTTATTAAAACCGGGAAAAATATAAAAATATCTTTAAATACAAAAAAGGCATATCATTGGCGCATGAGCGGGGTGGTTGTGCAGCAAATGCCGGCCCGCCGCTCAAGACCACGCCGCCTTGTGCATGTGTGGTCCCTTTCTGTGCCGTGGTCTGCCCTTGTGGCGGTTTCGGCACTTTTCTCAGCGGTCATATCCAATCAGCCGCTTTTCCCTGCGCCGCCGGGCCTGGCCCGGCAACTGGCGCAAACTCTCTGAAAGGCTCAATCATGAGCACCAAACTGTACGTGGGCAACCTGCCCTACACCGCCGACGACCAAGCGTTGCGCAACAATTTTGCCGAATACGGCGACGTGACCTCCGCCAAGGTCATGATGGACCGCGACAGCGGCCGCTCCAAGGGCTTCGGCTTTGTGGAAATGGGCACGGCTGAGCAAGCCGAAGCCGCGATCAAGGGTCTGAACGGCATGTCCGTCGGCGGCCGCGACATCGTGGTCAACATTTCCCGCCCGAAAGAGGCAAGCACCGGCGGCTACGGCGGCGGTGGCGGTGGTTACCGCGGTGGTCGCAGCGCTTATTGAGCGCCAGCGGCTCACGCCAGAAACCGGCCTTCGGGCCGGTTTTTTTTCGTCTGTACACGGGCGCGGCGTCAGGCCGTTGCACGGTCCAGCGCCTGGTCGATGTCCCACAGGATGTCGTCGATGTGCTCCAGGCCGACCGAGATGCGCACCATGTCCGGCGGCACGCCGGCCGCGAGTTGCTGGGCAGCGTCGAGCTGGCGGTGCGTGGTGCTGGCGGGGTGGCTGATGAGGGTGCGCGTGTCGCCGATGTTGACCAGGTGGCTCATGAACTGGGCGCTCTCGATGAACTTCACGCCCGCCTCCAGGCCGCCGTTGACGCCCCCGGCCGCGTCGCGCGGCCGTACCCCAAACGCGAGCAGGCCGGAGGCGCCGCGCATCTGCTTTTTCATGAGCTCGTGCTGCGGGTGATCGGGCAGGCCGGGGTAGTTGACCCAGCCCACGCGCGGGTCGTCCTTCAAATACTGCGCGACGGCGAGCGCGTTGCTGCAATGCCGCTCCATGCGCAGCGGCAGCGTTTCGACGCCTTGCAGGATCTGCCAGGCACTGGTGGGCGCGAGCGCCGCGCCGAACACGCGCAGGCCCTCCATGCGGCAGCGCATGGTGAAGCCGAAGTTGCCGAAGGTCTCGTAG
Organism: Hydrogenophaga sp.; assembly: GCA_036746335.1. Lineage (GTDB taxonomy): Bacteria > Pseudomonadota > Gammaproteobacteria > Burkholderiales > Burkholderiaceae_C > Hydrogenophaga. The sequence continues at coordinate 1,660 of DAIOEI010000260.1, forward strand.
AACTTGACGCCGTGGTAACCCGGCGAAGGCTCGGTCATGCCGGGGAACTTGCCGTTGTCCCAGGGGAATTTGCCGCCTTCGACCACCACGCCGCCCAGCGTGGTGCCGTGGCCGGCGAGGTACTTGGTGGCACTGTGCACCACGATGTCGGCGCCGAAGCGGATCGGGTTGCACAGGAAGGGGCTGGGCACGGTGTTGTCCACCACCAGCGGCAGACCGTGGGCGTGCGCCACGTCGGCCACGCCCTGAATGTCGAGCACCACCATGCTGGGGTTGCCCAGCGTCTCGGCGAACAGCGCGCGGGTGTTGGGGCGGATGGCGGCGGCGAAGGCGTCGGGGCTGGTGGCGTCGACGAAGGTGGTCTCGATACCGAACTTCTTGAGGTTGACGGCGAGCATGGTCACGCTGCCGCCGTACAAAGCGCCTGCCGCAACCACGTGGTCGCCTGCCTGCAGCAGTGTGGTGAGCGCCAGCGCCTCGGCCGCCATGCCACTGGCGGTGGCCACGGCGGCGCGGCCGCCTTCGAGTGCGGCGACGCGTTCTTCCAGCGCCGCGACCGTGGGGTTCGAGAGGCGCGAGTAGACGTTGCCGAAGGTCTGCAGGTTGAACAGGCTGGCCGCGTGGTCGGCGCTGTCGAACACGAAGCTGGTGGTCTGGTAGATGGGCAGGGCGCGTGCGCCGGTGGCGGCGTCGGGGATCTGGCCCGCGTGGATGGCCAGGGTCTCGGGCTGGAAGCTGCGGTCGGCCATGGTGTCAGCCCTGTTTCGGCCGTTGGGCCGAGATGACCTGGGTGTTCACGCCGGCCCAGTTGAGTCCGCCGAACAGGCGCGCGTGTTCGATCTTGACGCAGCGGTCCCAGACCGAATCCAGGCCCGCTTCGGTGGCGATGCGGTCGGCTTCCTCGCTCATCAGGCCCAGCTGTTGCCACAGGCTCTGGGCGCCGATGGCGACCGCACTCCTGGCGATGGCGGGGATCTCCTCGGCCTTGCGGAACACGTCAACCATGCCGACCGGGAAAGGAATGTCTTCCAGCCGCGCATAGCTTTGCTCGCCCAGGATCTCAGGGTAGCGCGGGTTGACCGGCACGATGCGGTAGCCGCGCTCCTGCATGTACTTGGCGGCAAAGTAGCTGGGCCGGTGCCATTCGGCCGAGAGCCCGACCACGGCGATGGTGCGGTCGCGCGACAGAATGCGGCGCAGGGTGGGGATGTCGTCTTGCATGATCCCGACACAATACCGCCATGGCGACCGAACGCAAGGCCCTGCCTGTCATCGACAAGACCCGCTGCACCGGCTGCGGCTGGTGCGTGGCGGTGTGCCCGCCGCATGTGCTGTCGCTGGAGGTGGAAAACTGGAAGAAGTTTTCCCGCCTGCACGATGAGCCGGGTTGCACGGGTTGCGCGAAGTGTGCGGTGAAGTGCCCGTTTGATGCGATCGCGATGCTGCGGCCACCACCCGCCTGAGCGGTGGCCCCGATCAGGCGGGCGGAGGGCGCGACGGGTGCCACCGATCGGGCGGCACCACCACCGGCTGATCCGGATCGCCCAGGTAATGGGGCGACATGATCTGCACACCGGCGCGGTTGAAGGCGTCCTGGATGTTGGCGTGCAGGGCTGACAGGGCGGCCACCCGCTCGATCGGCCGGTCCATGCTGACGATGAGTTCGTATTCGACGTAGAAGTCCGACAGCGCCCGCTGGAACACCCGGGGCGCTGGCTCGGTTCGGAAGTGCGGCGTGGCGCGGGCGGCTTCGATGAGCAGTTCGTGCACCTGGCGCCAGGGCGCGTCGTAGCCGATGGTCACCGGGCTGGAGACCAGGGTGCCCTGGGTGTCGGCCAGTTTCGAGAAGTTGTGGATCGGGCTGGCGATCAGGACCGCGTTGGGCACCGTGATTTCTTCGTTGCGCAGGTTCAGCACCTTGGTGGCCAGCGGGCCGACCTCGGTGACCACGCCCTCGACAGCGCCCACCTGCACGAAATCGCCCCGGCGCAGAGCGCGCGCATAGATCAGCAACAGGCCGCTCATGGCCTGGGTGACGATGCCGGTGGCGCCCAGCGTGACCATCAGGCCCACCATCACCGAGAGGCCCTGAAAGGCCTGTGTGCCTGCACCGGGCAGGTAGGGGTAGGCAATGCCCAGACCGAGCACCCAGACCAGCGCCGCCACGATGCGGCGTGTGGCAGACGTGGTTTCGGGGTGCAGAAAGGGCACCTGCACCCGCCCGGCCTGCACCGCATCAAAGAAGTAGCTGAACAGGTCGGCCACCGCACGGGTCACGAGCAA
>DAIOEI010000261.1:0-3941 GCA_036746335.1 Hydrogenophaga sp.
GGGCCGAAGACCGCATCGCCTCCGCCGAACTGGCCCTCAAAGACACCAAGCTCAAGCGCAAAGGCCTGAAACGCCAAGCCCGCCTGGCCCTCAGCATGGAAGACGCCCAGCGCCTGCAACAAGACATCCGCAAGCTTGAGGCCGAGCAACGCCGCCAGCGCCAAGCCATTTTTGCGGTGGAAGACGAAATCGAAGCCCGGCGCGATGCCCTCATAGCCGCCCTGCAAAAGCGCCTGCACCGCGCCAGCCGCCACCAAAGCCTGTTTGTGCTGCGCTGGCGCGTGACCTAATGTTCTTGAAATTCAAAATCAGCGACGCGTAACATGCTTCATGTCGTTGCTGGCGACATGAACTTCTTTTGTGTCGCTGTTTTAAGAAATTAAGAACATGTTTCATTGACGTGTCGTCGGCAGCGACATAAGCTGCCAACCTGTCGCTAAAACAAGATTTTTGCACTATGAGAAACGCAACCCCCGCCTGGCACCCCGAGCACCCCCACAACCACTTGCCCGCGCTGCCCCCGGCGCATGAGCTGGAAAGCCGGGCTGTGCTCAAGGCCTGTATTGAGGCCCGTGCCGCGCTGGCCGAACTCAAGCAGGCCGCCGAACTCATCCCCAACCAGGCGATGCTAATCAACACCCTGCCGCTGCTCGAAGCCAAAGACAGCTCGGAAATTGAAAACATCGTCACCACCACCGACCAGCTGTTCCAGTACGCCCAGGGCCATGACAACGCCGACCCCGCCACCAAAGAAGCCCTGCGCTACCGCACCGCGCTGCACCAGGGCTTTCTGTCGCTAAAAAGCCGCCCGCTGTGTACGGCCACCGCCGTGGAGGTCTGCCGCACCCTGAAGGGCGTGGACTTGGGACTTCGCCGCACCCCAGGCACCCAGCTCGCCAACGACCGCACCGGCGAGGTGGTCTACACCCCGCCCGAAGGCGAAGTTCGTCTGCGCGACTTGCTGGCCAACTGGGAGCGCTTTTTGCACAACCAGACCGAGCTGGACCCTTTGATCCGCATGGCCGTGGGCCACTACCAGTTTGAAGCCATCCACCCCTTCACCGACGGCAATGGCCGTACCGGCCGCGTACTCAACATCCTCCACCTGATTCAGGAAGACCTGCTGAACCTGCCCATCCTGTACCTCAGCCGTTATGTGATCGCCCACAAGGCCGATTACTACCGCCTGCTGCTCTGCGTCACCCGCGACGGCGCGTGGGAACCTTGGCTCATCTTCATGCTGCAAGCCGTGGCCGAAACGTCCAAATGGACCACCGGCAAGATCGCCGCCATCCGCAAACTGGCCGAACACACCACCGAACACGTGCGCACCCGCTTGCCCAAAATCTACACCCGCGAGCTGGTGGACGTGATCTTTGAGCAGCCCTATTGCCGCATCGGCAACCTGGTGGACAAAGGCATTGCCCAGCGGCAAGCCGCTTCGCGCTATCTGCAAGACCTGGCCGCCCTGGGCGTGCTGCGCGAAATGCCGTTTGGCAAAGAAAAACTCTTCATTCACCCCAAGCTGATGCAGCTGCTCAGCCGGGACGACAACCCATTTCAGCCGTACGCCTGAAAGCGCGATTCAAACGCCACAGCACAGCCACCCAGGAAACCCATGAACCACAACACCCACCTCACCGAACTCGGCCACAGCCCCGACGCCTTGGCCCAGCGCCAATCCGAACTGCTGGCCAATCTGCAACTGGAGCTGAAAGCTTTAGAAATTGGCCTGACGGTGATTTGAGGGGCACTTCATGGCCGACAACACCCCAACCCCTCAGCACACCGCCATTCGTCACGATGTGGAGTTTGAGCAAGGCGGTACTGCGCGGGCAGCCTATGGCAAGCGCCTGCTGCCCCTGCTGGCCGAGCGGTTGACGCAGGAGTTTGGCAAGGGTTTTGACGAGCGCAATTTGCGCCACATGCGGGCTTTTTTTCAGGCTTTTCCAATTTGGGACGCAGTGCGTTCCGAATTGAGCTGGACGCACTACCGTTTGCTGACCCGTGTGGACAAGGCGCAAGCCCGCCAGTGGTACATGAACGAAGCGGCTGAGCAAAACTGGAGCTCCCGCGCCTTTGTGCGCGACCCGGTGATGCTGGAATTTTTAGGCTTGCCCGGCAGTGGCAAGCTGCTGGAGTCAAGCCTGGAACAAGGCTTGATGGACAAGCTGCAAGCCTTTTTGCTGGCGCTGGGCAAGGGCTTTGCCTTTGTGGCGCGGCAACAGCGCATCAGCACCGAGAGCAAGGACTTTTACATCGACTGTTGCCCAGCGAAGAGGCGCTGCGGGCCGAACTGGCGCGGGACGCCGAGGAGATTCGCTTGGCCATGAACCTGAAAGAACAGGAGCGAGCATGAGGTATTCAAACCTTGGGCTAATTGCCGAGGCGGTTTGGCTATATGCACACCGCCAACCCGTGATTCGCCACGAGCCTCGTGGCGAATTGGCGCAGTGCGGTGTTTGGGAAGTACCCAGATGAACGCCATTCAGACATCAGGTGCCGCCGCGCCCGCTTTGTTGAACGATGTGCGCCAGCTCATTGAGCAGGCACGCGCCCATGTGGCCAGCACGGCCAACAGTGCGCAGACCCTGCTGTATTGGCGGGTGGGCGAGCGCATTCGCCGCGAGGTGCTGGGCGAGACCCGTGCCGACTACGGCGAGCAGATTGTGTTGACGCTGTCGACACAATTGGTACTGGCCTATGGCAGAGGGTTTTCCGAAAAAAACCTTCGGCGCATGATCCAGTTCGCAGAGGTGTTTGCTGATGCACAAATTGTCGCGACACTGTCGCGACAATTGAGCTGGAGCCATTTTCGGGAAATCCTGCCGCTCAAGCAGCCGCTGGAGCGCGAGTTTTACGCCGAGATGTGCTGCATTGAACGCTGAAGCGTACGCACCCTGCGCGAGCGCATTGGCAGCCAGTTGTTCTTGCGCTCAGCCATTGCCAAGCGGCCAGCGGGCGTGATTGCCCGGGAGTTGAGCCACCTGCGCGAAGGCGGGCAGATGACCCCCGATTTGGTGTTTCGCGACCCCTACATGCTGGACTTTCTGGGCCTGCCCGATGGTTACAGCGAGCGCGATTTGGAGAGCGCCATCCTGCGCGAGATGGAGCGCTTTTTGTTGGAGCTGGGCGCAGGGTTTGCCTTTGTGGCGCGGCAAAAACGCATCAGCGTGGGGGCTGACGATTTTTATCTGGACTTGCTGTTCTACCACCGGCACCTGCGCCGCCTGGTGGCGGTGGAGCTGAAACTGGAGAAGTTTGCGCCCGCCCACAAGGGGCAAATGGAGCTGTATCTGCGCTGGCTGAACCAGAACGACCGTGCCGAAGGCGAGGCATCGCCCATTGGCCTGATTTTGTGCGCCAGCGCCGACCGCGAGCAGGTGGAGCTGCTGGATTTGGACAGTGCCAACATCCGCGTGGCGCAGTACCTGCACGCCCTGCCCGATGTGCAGGTGTTGCAGGCGCATTTGCACCGCGTGGTGCAACTGGCCAGAGAGCGGCAGGCCCGCCAAACTGGTGATTTAACAGGGAGCGTTTGATGGCCAAAAAACAGCCAGCGGTGTCTATCGTCCGCTCTTCGGCTGCGGAATACCTGACCTTTGTGGCGGCCACGGGTGCGCAGGAAACCAGTGTGGAAATGCGCTACGAGGACGAGAACATCTGGCTGACACAGAAGATGATGGCTGCGCTCTACGATGTGGATGTGCGCACCATCAACGAACATTTGCAGACCTTGTTGGCCGATGGTGAGTTGACCGAGAACGAGGCAACTGTCCGGAATTTCCGGATTGTTCAAGCCGAGGGGGAGCGGCAAGTGGCGCGCCAGACCAAGCACTACAACCTACAAGCCATCATTGCAGTGGGTTTCAAGGTGAACAATCCGCGGGCGGTGCAGTTTCGCAAGTGGGCCACGCAGATCGTGAAGGACTACACCATCC
>DAIOEI010000262.1:0-3906 GCA_036746335.1 Hydrogenophaga sp.
TGGACCATCTATGGACGCTCAGAGCATCAAAGTCGCCTGTTCCAGCTGCAATTTGCGTGAATTGTGTTTGCCCATGGGGCTCAACCCGGACGAAATGGACAAGCTCGACAACGTGATTTCGGCACGCCGCCGGATCAAACGGGGCACCGCCCTGTTCAGCACGGGTGACAAATTCACCTCTTTGTACGCTGTGCGATCGGGCTTCTTCAAAACCTGCGTGACCACGGCCGATGGGCGTGATCAGGTCACAGGATTCCAGATGACCGGAGAGATCATCGGCCTGGACGGCATCGTGAGCGACCGGCACTCCTGCGACGCTGTGGCGCTCGAAGATGCAGAAGTCTGCGTCATGCCTTTTGATCAGGTGGAGGAGCTCTCACGCGAGTTCACAACCCTGCAGCACCATGTGCACAAGATCATGAGCCGGGAAATCGTTCGCGACCACTCCGTGATGCTGCTGCTGGGCAGCATGCGGGCAGAAGAACGGCTGGCGGCTTTCCTGTTGAATCTTGTTCAACGGCTGCATGCTCGGGGCTTCTCACAGTCTGAACTGATCTTGCGCATGACCCGCGAGGAAATCGGCAGCTACCTGGGGATGAAACTGGAAACCGTCAGCCGGACTTTTTCCAAGTTTGTCGATGAGGGCATCATCGAGGTCAAGCAGCGTTACGTCCACATCAAGAGCACCGAAGGTCTCAAACAAATTGTGAACCCGCAAACTTGTCGCTGAGTCAGTTGCAGCGCGCGTTTTTGGCGCAACTGGCAGGGCGCTCGCCATTGGGGACCGGGCAGCGGTTCACCTCAAATGGCGACATGGCCAGCAAAGTGGTCAGGGCACTGGAGGCCATGGCCGCGCCCCAAAACACAAAGAAGCTCACGGTATAGACCGCTTCGCGTGAAAACCCGAGCGGGGCGCCGAACCAGTTCAGTTCACTGGGATCGACAAAGGCGAACACCAGCATCTCCAGCACCGCAGCCACCAAAAAGGCCGGCCACACTATCCACATCCAGCGTTGCGTCCACATGGGTTTGGTCCTTGATTGTTCAGGGTTCGCTCAAAACAAGCCGTGCGCGAAGGTCGACATGTGCCCGGTTTGGACTGAGCTCACTTCTCCAGCGACGGCAAGGAGGGGGAAGCCGCATGATTTCGGCCTTGGCCGGCTGGCACGACGGCGTTCAATGCATCGATTCTTGCCTGCCCTTGCAAAGCCTGCGCGGCCTTGAGCTCCCGCTCGTAGACTTCTTTGTCCAGCACCGGGTCCTGGTCCTGGGCCGAAATGACCACCATGGTGCTGGTGGCGATGACACCAGTGAGCAACAAGGCTGGAACAAACACGACCTGCGGAATCCGCCACCAGGGAGGCTCTGTTTTGGCGACTGCAGGCGAAGCGGGGGGGTTGTCCATGGGTTATCTCCTCAAAGCTAGTGACCATATGGTCAAGGGTCAGCGGGGAATCAAAAAAGCGGCCTTTTCGGTCACCTGGGAAACATCATCCCCGGTCGAACGGATCTCGAAAACAATCGTGTGAGACCCGGAAGCGGCCACACCGGGTGGCACCTGCACCCGAACGGCTGCGGAACGTACCTCGGTCGGCAGCACCTCAACCTCGGTGTCAGATGCGATCTGAATGCCAGGCAAACCCGACACCCCGATCACGTAACGTTGCCTGGACTCGGTGGCGTTCATGATCTGCAAGCGAAACACATTTTCAATCCGGCCCTGCTCCACCATACGGGCCAAGGCGCCCCTGTCGCGGATGACGTCCACCTTCAAGGGCGTGCGCAGATAAAGGTTGACCATGACCGCTACTGTGATCAATATCAGGATACCTGAATACACCAACACACGGGGCCTGAAAGCCCTGCGGATCATTTGAGCAGTGCTCCACCCCTGAGCCATGCCGTTCTGCGTCGAGTACTTCACCAGGCCACGTGGATAGCCGACCTTGTCCATGACCTCGTCACACACGTCGGCACAGGCACCACAACCAATGCACTCATACTGCAAGCCGTTGCGGATGTCGATACCTGTGGGGCAGACCTGTACACACAAGGTGCAGTCCACACATGCACCCAAGCCCATGCTGGCGGGATCGGCCTTTTTTGACCGAGGCCCACGGGGTTCGCCACGCTGTTCATCGTAGGTGACGATCATGGTGTCTTTGTCGAACATGGCGCTCTGAAAGCGCGCGTAGGGGCACATGTATTTGCAGACCTGCTCACGCATGAAACCAGCGTTTCCATAGGTGGCAAAACCATAGAAGAAGATCCAGAAGGTCTGCCAGGGTCCCAGCGAAGCAACTGCGGTCAGCAGCGCAAGCTCACGAATCGGCGTGAAGTAGCCCACAAAGGTGAATCCGGTCCACAGCGAGAACAACACCCAAAGTACGTGCTTGAGCCACTTCTTGCCTACCTTGCCAGCCGACAAAGAAGCACCGTCCAGCCGGATGCGGGCAGAACGGTCCCCCTCGACCTTTTTCTCGATCCAGAGAAAAATTTCTGTGTAGACCGTTTGCGGGCAGGCGTAACCGCACCACAGACGACCCGCCACCGCAGTGAACAGAAACAGGGCCAGGGCCGCGATCACCAGCAAGCCCGTGAGGTAAATGAAGTCTTGCGGGTAGAGCACCAGGCCGAAGATGTAAAAACGGCGGGCCTCCAGGTCAAAGAGAACAGCTTGCCGCGCATTCCACTCCAGCCACGGCAGGCCGTAAAACACAATCTGGGTGATCCAGACCGTGATCCAGCGCCAGTTTGAAAACACCCCTGAAACCGAGCGCGGGTAGATCTTCTGGCGCGCAGCGTAAAGCGACACCATCACATCCTCGGTGTCTGCGGCGGCTTTGTCCCCACCCTCGGCGGAGGCTGGAACATGAACCGAAGGATCGGGTGTGGATGCGCTCACAAAAAACAGCTCCTGAGAAGTAGACAAGGGCCGGGCGGTTCAAAAAACCGCGCGACCCTTGATTCAAGGCACCGGGAATCAGTTGCCCTGCTTGGCCGACAGGCCCAGAACGTAAGAAGACAACACATTGATCTGACCGTCGTTCAGTAGCGCGGACTGACCAGGCATGTTGTTGGTAAACCCTTCGTTGATGCTTCGGATGATCGCCTCTTCACCCCAGCCATGCAACCAGATGTTGTCGGTCAGGTTGGGGGCGCCCACAGCATGCATGCCCTTGCCGTCGGCACCATGGCAAGCTGCGCAAGAGGCAAACTTGTCTTGACCTTGAGCGGCACGCAACGAATCGTGAGGGCTACCCGACAGGCTCAGGACATAGTGCGCCAGGTTGCGAACATCCTCCGGTCCACCCACGGCGGCGGCCATGGGTGGCATCACACCGGTGCGGCCATCGGCAATCACCGAACTGATGTAGGCATGGTCTGTACCACCCAGCCAATCGTTATCAGCCAGGTTGGGGAAGCTCTTGGCACCCCGTGCATCAGAACCATGGCACTGGGCACAATAGTTCATGAAGAGGCGCTCGCCCACGGCCATGGCTTCGGAGTCTGCGATCATTTGTTCGGGCGTCATCGCATTGAATTTGGCATACAGCGGAGCAATGGCAGCCTCCACTTTGGCCACTTCATCGGTGTGCTGCCCGTGTGAAGACCAGCCCAGAGCACCCTGGAATTTGCCGAACATGGGGTACAGCGCGCCGTACACCAGGCCAAAAATGCAGGTGATCACGAACAGGTACACCCACCACCTGGGCAGTGGGTTGTTGATTTCCGCCAAGTCACCGTCCCAGACATGGCCAGTGGTGTTGTCGGCATGTGTGGCTGCCTTGGTGGTGCCTGCGATCCAGAGCAGGATCAGGCAGGCGATGATGCTGACGAGCGTCAGACCAGCCACATAAAGGTGCCAGAAGTCACTTGTAAAGTCGCTCATGATTTTTCTCTTGT
>DAIOEI010000263.1:0-3897 GCA_036746335.1 Hydrogenophaga sp.
TGGGCGGTGGCCTTCTCGGCCTTCCAGATTTCGTCGAGGTCGGCGATTTCTTTCTGCAGCCGGGTGATCTCCTCCTCGATCAGGCTCAACCGTTTCTGCGAGGCCTCGTCCTTTTCTTTCTTCACGGCTTCACGCTCGATCTGCAGCTGGATCAGCCGGCGATCCAGCTTGTCCATCACCTCGGGCTTGGAGTCGAGTTCGATCTTGATCTTGGCCGCGGCCTCGTCGATCAGGTCGATCGCCTTGTCGGGCAGGAAACGGTCGGTGATGTAGCGGTGGCTCAGCTCGGCCGCGGCCACGATGGCCGGGTCGGTGATGTCCACGCCGTGGTGCACCTGGTAGCGCTCCTTCAGGCCTCGCAGGATGGCAATGGTGGCCTCCACCGTCGGCTCGCCCACCAGGATCTTCTGGAAGCGGCGCTCCAGCGCGGCGTCTTTTTCTATGTACTTGCGGTACTCGTCCAGCGTGGTCGCGCCCACGCAGTGCAGCTCGCCGCGCGCCAGCGCGGGCTTGAGCATGTTGCCCGCATCCATCGCGCCCTCACCCTTTCCGGCGCCGACCATGGTGTGCAGCTCGTCGATGAAGACGATGGTCTGGCCTTCGTCCTTGGCCAGCTCGCTGAGCACGGTTTTCAGGCGCTCCTCAAACTCGCCCCGGAACTTGGCGCCGGCCAGCAGCGCGGCCATGTCCAGGCTCAGCACGCGCTTGCCCTTGAGCGAATCCGGCACCTCGCCGGCCACGATGCGCTGCGCCAGGCCTTCGACGATGGCCGTCTTGCCCACGCCGGGTTCACCGATCAGCACCGGGTTGTTTTTGGTGCGGCGCTGCAGCACCTGGATCGCGCGGCGGATTTCGTCGTCGCGGCCAATCACCGGATCGAGCTTGCCCAGGCGGGCGCGCTCGGTCAGGTCCATCGTGTATTTCTTGAGCGCCTCGCGCTGGCCTTCTGCCTCGGGGCTGTCCATCTTCTGGCCGCCGCGCACCGCGGTGATGGCACTCTCAAGGCTCTTGCGGGTCAGGCCGTTTTCGTTGGCGATTCGACCGAGTTCGCCTTTGTGGTCGGTCACAGCCAGCAGGTACAGCTCGCTGGCGATGAATTCGTCACCGCGCTTGATGGCTTCCTTTTCGGTCGCCTGCAAGAGCTTGGCCAGATCAGGGCCGACTTGCACCTGCTCCTGGCCCTGCACCTCGGGCAGGCGCTTGACCGCTGCCTCGGCCGCCTTGGCCAGGCCCTGCACATTCACACCCGCGCGCTGCAGCAGCGACTGCGGCCCGTCGGTCTGGCGCAGCATGGCCAGCAGCACGTGGGCCGGGTCGATGTAGGCGTGGTCGGCGCCCAGCGCGAGGCTCTGGGCCTCGCCCAGGGCTTCCTGGAACTTCGTGGTGAGTTTGTCGAGTCGCATGGTGTGTGCTCCGAAAGGCTTGAACTGAGCAGCATGTGGCGCTACACCATGCCTTTTCAAGCCCTTGATTGGATTGGGGCCAAACGCGAGCAGCCACCAAGGCCGCGTCTCAACCTCAAAACCGGTACACGTTGTCCGGCACCGTGCGCCCTGTCGAATTCATGTGAGGTTCTGCGCCAGCCCGCGCCAACTGCGCAGTGAATGGTCTTGCCGTTCATGGCTGTCGTCCCCGCCGTAGATGATCTGGCCCGGCAACCCGTCTGCCTGGGCATAACGCTGCCATTTGCGCAGGCTATCGGGCCAGTCGCTGGCCCAGGTGCTGCCGGATTTGATTTCCAGCGGCTCCAGGCCGTTGGCTCGTTCGATCACGATATCCACTTCGGTGCCGGTGCTGTCGCGCCAGAAAAAGAGATCGAGGGGCTGACCCCGGTTGAGGCGCTGTTTGTACAACTCGCCGACCACCCAGGTTTCGAACAGCGCGCCGCGCGCCGGGTGGGTGTGCAGCGTCTCGGCGTCGCGGATGCCCATGAGCCAGGCGGCGAGGCCCACATCCAGAAAATAGAGTTTGGGGGTCTTGACCAGACGTTTGCCGTAGTTGCGGTGGTGCGGCTTCAAGAGGGTGACGATGTAGCTGGTTTCCAGCACGGTCAGCCACTGCCGGGCCGCCACCGCGCTGATGCCGCAGTCGGCCCCCAGAGACGTGAGGTTGAGCAGTTGGCCCGTGCGTGCGGCGCACATTTTTAGGAAGGTCTGAAACTGCCCCAGGTCGCGCACGGCCAGCAGTTGGCGCACGTCGCGCTCGACGTAGGTGGCGATGTAGTTGGCGAACCAGTCGTGCGGGCTGACCGGGCGGTCGTACAAGGCCGGGTAGCCACCTTGCAGCAACACCTGCTCCAGGCTCGCCGGCAGCAGGCTGGCCTGGGCCAGTTCGTGGCTGCTCAGCGGCAGCAGTTCGATGCGCCCCACCCTCCCGGCCAACGACTGCGAGATCCCCGCGATCAGGTCGAATTGCGCAGAACCGGTGAGCACAAAGTCGCCCATGATGCGGCGCTCGTCCACCACGCCCTGCAGCCAGGACAGCAGTTCCGGGCAGCGCTGCACCTCGTCCAAGACGGCGCCTTGGGGGAAACGGGCCAGAAAGCGCTTGGGGTCGGTCTGCGCGAACGCCCGCTCGTCGGGGTTTTCCAGCGACACATAGGGCTTGTCACTGAACACCGCCTTGGCCAGCGTGGTTTTGCCGGATTGGCGCGGCCCGGTGAGCGCCACCACCGGAAAGCCCTGCGCCAACTGAAGGGCTGTTGGCACGGCATCGCGGGGAATCATTGCAAATCTTAATTTTTAGTTTGAATTTGCAAATTCTAGCGTCGATCAGGCTGTGACCAAGCTGCCGTGACACAGCGGCCGTGATGTTGGCGATGGGTTTTCCCGAAGCGGATCGTCCCGTCCGGGGAAGGTTGACCCCTTGTGCAAATCCTTAGGCGTTGCGGGCGGCGATGCCCCACTTGGCCAGCGCCGCGTCGTCGCTCACCCGCGCGTCGACCCAGCGTGCGCCTTCGGGCGTCTGTTCTTTCTTCCAGAACGGTGCCTGTGTTTTCAGGTAGTCCATCAGGAACTCGCAGGCCTGGAAGCTCTTGCCGCGGTGCGCCGACGTCACCGCCACCAGGACGATCTGGTCCAGCGGCTGCAGCAGGCCCACGCGGTGGATGACCCGCGCGCCGAAGATGTCGAAGCGCCGGTGTGCCTCATCGATCATCTGCTCGATGGCCCTTTCGGTCATGCCGGGGTAGTGCTCCAGCTCCATCGTTGAGACCGACTGGCCGTCGTTGCGGTCCCTGACCGTGCCGATGAAGGTGCAGACCGCGCCCACGCCTTTTTCGTCGGCGCGCAAGCGTGCGACCTCGGCGGACAGGTCGAAATCCTCGGTCTGAATGCTGACGCGCGGCGTGGTTCCGGTGCTCATGTTCAACCTCCGGTCACAGGCGGAAAGAAAGCGACTTCAGCGCCGTCGGTCAGGACAGCCGACTCGTCGGTCATGGTCTGATTGAGTGACACACGCACCGCCCGCCCGCGCGCCAGCGCCTCAGCGTGGGCGCCGCCGCGCGCGATCAGTTCGTCGCGCAGCGCAGCCAGCGTAGTCGCCGCGGTGTCGAGGGTTTCGCTGCCGCTGCCGATGGCTTCGCGGATGGAGGCGAAATAACGCAGCTGGATCTTCATGCGAGCAGGTCCGAAAGAGCGATGAAATTGACGAGATCGCCACGGGCAATGGTGCTGCCGGCGGGATTGTCGACCAAGCCGTCGGCCCAGACGGTGGAGGTCAGCACGCCCGAGCTTTGATTCGGGAACAGGTCCAGCCCACCGCCTTCGTTGCGGCGCACGCGCAGAAACTCGCGGCGCTTGTCGGCACGCGGCAAATCGAAGTCAGCGCGCAACTGCACGGCATTGAACGGCGGCAGGTAAGCCAACTGGGCTGCGCCTTGCAGCTTGAGCAGGAAAG
>DAIOEI010000264.1:0-3671 GCA_036746335.1 Hydrogenophaga sp.
TCCAACTCCTTGCAGATGAAAAACCGGAAGCCCAAACGCAAACGGCGCCCATTGACTGACTCGCGCGAAGCAAGCCAACAATGGACGCCGTTGTCCGTGTCTGGGGAGACTATGAACACCAAAACCGCCGTTGGCCTCGGTGCCTTGCTTCATTCTAAGCAGGTACCGTGCCAGGGGAAGGGTTTTTCCGTATCACGCGCGCTAGTGCGTTGAATTCAAAGGGAAAACCGGTTTCTTCAGCACATTGAAGCAAAACGGACGAAGCGGACGAGGCGAGCCATTTTGGTGCGCCTGTGCTGCGAGGCCCGCTTTTTGTGCGATGCAGCAGCCGGTCAGCGCCCGCGTGTGGGCAGGACCTCGGCCATCGCCAGCACCGCCTGCGCCACCTCGATCAGGCGTTTGTTCTGGTTCATCGCCATCTGGCGCATGGTTTTGTGGGCTTCGTCTTCGCTGAGCTGGCGGTGCGCCATCAGCAGGCCCTTGGCGCGCTCGATGGTCTTGCGTTCGCCCAGGCTGGCGCGCACCGTGTCCAGTTCATCGCCCATGGTCTGCAAGCGCTGCGCCTGCTCCTGCACCAGCTCAAGGATGGAGCGCTCCACCTGCGGGCCCAGCCCCGCTCCCGCATGGACCAGACCCGAGGGCACCGCTTGGCGGGCGCTGCTGTCGTCGAAGAAATCGGTGGACTCGGGTGTGGTGGCGCAGGCCGGGTCGGCGCTGAGCCGCAGCGTTTCAAGCGCGGCCAGCTCCTGCTCGGCGGCGTGCAGACGTTGGTCGCACAGCGCCAGCAGGTTCGCAGTAAGGGCGTCCTCCACGGTCTTCATGGCGTCTATGCGTGCGGTGCAGGCGTCGAACCAGCCTTGGCTGAGCGCTGCGTCCAGCGGCTGGCCGTGCGCCGTCGTGCACAGAATTCGGCGCAAGCGCTCCAGCCTGACCAGCAGCTCAGGCCGCTGCGCCTGCTCCCAGGCATCGCGCAGCGCGGCGCTGGCGAAGTCGGTGAACACCTGCAAACAGCGCTCCTGCGATTCGATCAGGTGCAGCAAGCGCTGCTGCGCGTCGGTATCGGCCCGGCCTGCGGCAAACAGGGCAGAGCCAGTCGCGCGTTCCTGGCCTGCCAACTCCTTGCCTTGCAGAAAATTGAACAGCGCCACGAGTCGGCGTGAAATCTCGGGGTCTGCGGCGCTGTCGGCGGCTTCGAATACCACCGCCAGCAAGGCGTTGATCAGCCGCACATAGGCGTCGGTCGTGCGAGTGGGCGCCCAGCGCTGAATGGCAACGTGGGTTCGAAGGCCGGGCAAAGCGTGCAGGCCCTGGATGGCGTAAGCGATCCGGCCAAAAAGTCTTGTGCGGCTGCCGCTGTGGGCGACTTCGGTGTCCAGGTGCTCGAAGCTCGCGAGGACATGGGCCCGCAGCTCATCCGAGCGGGCCACCTGCGCCTCGCGCTCAGCCGCCCAGTGCTGGCCGCGAGAAGCCAGGTAGAGGTTGGACAGACCGCGCTCGCGCTGCAGCGCATGCACCAGATGACCAGTGGCATTCACCAAGGCGCTGGTGAGGGCCAGCTGACGCAAGCCCGCTATCTCGCAGCGTTTGGCGGCAATGAGGAAACAGAGGGCCGACTTCATGCGCTGGCAGGCAGCAACATTCGTGCCGCGCCCAGCCGTCAGGCGGCCGTCATGCCGTGCCGTTGCTTGAGCGCTGCGGTGCCGGGGCTGGCGGCGAAATCCAGGAAGGTCTGGACGGCCTCGGCCTGTGCGCTGACCGAGGAGCAGGCGGCCGAGAAGGTGGTCACGATCTGCACCGCCTCGGGCAGTCCGCCCACCACCTCGATGCCCGCCAGACCCAGCATTTCGCTGCGTTGCTGAAAGCCCAGCGCGACTTCGCCATGGACGATCAGCGAGGCGACCGAGGTCCCCGGCGGCGGTACCACGATGCGCGTTGCGATCTGTTCGGCAATGCCCCAGCGTTCGAAAAGCTTCGCCAGTTGTGCGCCGCTGGGGCCGGTGGAATAGCCCAGTGTGGGAGCGGCCAGCACAGCGGTCCGCAAAGCGGCTTCGCTGCTGATGTCGGGCACAGGCGCTCCAGCGCGCACGGCCACTGCCACGGCGGAGCGGACCAGGTCGGTGCGGGTGCTGCCCACCACAAAGCCGCCGGCCGCGAGCTTCTCGATCGAGTCTGAGGCCAGGGCCACGATGTCGAACGCCTCGCCGGCCTGCACGCGCCGGGCCGCGTCCACGCCACCCACCGAGGTGAGGGTGATCAGCGTGTCGGGGTGCTGGTCGGTGAACATGGTCACCAGCTCGGCCAGCAGGGCTTTTGTGGCCATGGAAGAGATCAGGGTCAGGTGGGTCTGTTGCATGGCGGAGCGGCTTTTTTGGGATGTTCAACGAAGTGTGCACAGCCTATCAAAGCGCGCTAGCGCTGCCTTCGGTCTGTCAGCACTTTCTGTTATCGGGCTGCGGCATGACCTTCACACCCTTACACTCGCGCCCCATGCTGATCCTGGGCTTTGAGTCTTCTTGTGACGAAACCGGCGTGGCCCTGGTCGACGCCAGTGGGTCCTCCACGCCGCGCTTGCTGGGCCATGCGCTGCACAGCCAGATCGAGATGCACCAGGCCTATGGCGGCGTGGTGCCCGAGCTGGCCAGCCGTGACCACATCCGCCGCGTGTTGCCCCTGACCGACGCCGTGCTGGCCCAGGCGGGCTTGCCGCTGTCGGCGGTGGATGCCATCGCTTACACCCGTGGCCCTGGCCTGGCGGGGGCGCTGCTGGTGGGTTCGGGCGTGGCCTGTGCCATGGCCATGGCACTGGGCAAACCGGCGCTGGGTGTGCACCACCTCGAAGGGCATCTGTTGTCGCCGTTCTTGAGCGCCGATCCGCCGGAGTTTCCGTTTGTCGCCCTGCTGGTCTCGGGTGGCCACACGCAGTTGATGCGGGTAGACGGTGTGGGCCGCTACGAACTGCTGGGCGAAACCATCGACGACGCCGCCGGCGAGGCCTTCGACAAATCGGCCAAGCTGCTGGGGCTGGGCTACCCCGGCGGTCCGGCGCTGGCCAAACGCGCGGAGCAGGGCAGTGCCACCGCCTACAAATTCCCGCGCCCGCTGCTGCACAGCGGCGACCTGGATTTTTCGTTTGCCGGGCTCAAGACGGCGGTGCTGACGCAAGTCAAGCGCCTGGCCCACGCCCGCCCCGAAGGCCCCGCCACACCGCAGCTGGCCGAGGCGCTGGATGCGCAACAGATCGCCGACGTGGCCGCCAGCGTGCAGGCCGCCATCGTCGAGGTGCTGGTGAAAAAGTCGCTCGCAGCGATCGAGACCACCGGCCTCAGAAAGCTGGTGGTGGCTGGTGGCGTGGGGGCGAATGCGTGCTTGCGCGAGCAGCTCGATGCCGCCTGCGCCAAGCGCCAGTGGCGGGTGCATTACCCGGAGCTGCACCTGTGCACCGACAACGGCGCCATGATCGCGCTGGCCGCCGGCTTGCGCTTTCAGGCCGGGCTGGTGCCTGCGGACCCGCTTGACACGGGTTATCACTTCGATGTGCGCCCTCGTTGGCCGCTGTCAGAACTCGCCTGTTTGACCAACCCGCCTCAGGCACCCATTGCTTGAGTACCGGGTGGGGTAGTTGACGTAATTATAAATTACACTCTGCATCCCTGTCGCCAAGGTGACTAATT
>DAIOEI010000264.1:3681-3896 GCA_036746335.1 Hydrogenophaga sp.
TCGGCAACCCCAGCACACACGGAGAGAGATTCATGACAACCCGTTGCCTTGCGCGCCGCAGCGCGCTGAACTTGCTGTCCGCTGTCTGGCTGGGCGGTGCTCTTTTGGGCCTCCCTGCGCGGGCTCAGACCGTGCCGCCCACCGGAGAGCCCATTCGCATCGGCATGATCGAAGGCTTATCCGGCGCTTTCGCCAACACCGGTGAAGCGGTCCAC
>DAIOEI010000265.1:0-3894 GCA_036746335.1 Hydrogenophaga sp.
GGCATGAGCACGGGCGTGCTGCTGGCCGTGCTGGCGGCCGCGCTGATGCACGCGAGCTGGAACGCGTTGATCCGTGGCGCGCCCGACAAGCGCCAGTACACCATCTTGCTCCACGCCTGTGCTGCCCTGCTGGCAGCGGTGGGCTTGTGTTTCACCGGCTGGCCCAGCCTGGCCAGCGCACCCTACATCGCCACCTCGGCGGTCATTCACTGGGTGTACATCGCCTTGTTGATGCGAATTTACGAGGGTGGCCAGTTGGCGGTGGGCTATGTGGCCATGCGCGGCCTGGCGCCGCTGCTGGTTTTTCTATTTTCTGTCGGCGTGTTGCAAGAGGCCTTCCCCCTGACGGCATGGCTGGGTGTGGCCAGCATCGTGGGCGGCGTTCTCACCATTGCGCTGTTCAGCGGTCAACCGCTGGCCCTGCTGCTGCGGCACCCCTCGGGGCGCGCCGCCCTGCTCAACGCGGGCCTGATCGCCAGCTACACACTGGTGGACGGCCAGGGCGTGCGCCTGTCTGGCAACCCGCTGGGCTATGTGTTCACGCTGGTGCTGCTGGACCCGCTGCTGGCACTCACGCAGCAATGGCGCCGCGACCCGCAAGTCCTGATGCGTTACGCCCGCGAACACTGGAAGCTGGGTTTTGTAGGGGCCGGCATTTCGACAGCGGGCTATGGCATTGTGCTGTGGGCCATGACACAGGCGCCGGTGGCGCTGGTGGCCGCCCTGCGGGAGAGTTCGGTGGTGTTTGCGGTGCTCATCGGCGGGCTTTGGTTCAAAGAAGGGCGCCTGCGGCCAGGTCTGCTGGCCGCGGCCATGGTCCTGGGCGGCGTCGCACTGATCCGGCTCTGAGGTTCTGAATTTGGGGGTCGCACCCATCTCGGCCCCTGGCCGCCACAGGGCTTTGTTGCCCGTGGCAGCATCGGGCATCCCCTCCAGCCAGTCCGCCCAGCACACCATGACCGCTCTCAACGTCCTCGGCACCGAACTCCAGGCCTGTTCTTTCGACCCACTGACCGGCTTCTTCCGCGACGGCTGTTGCCGCACCGACGAAGACGATCTGGGCCGCCATGTGGTCTGCGCCCGCGTGACGGCCGAGTTTCTGGCGTTCTCGCTCAAGCGCGGCAACGACCTGAGCACGCCCCGGCCGGAATACCGGTTTGTGGGCCTCAAGCCCGGCGACCGGTGGTGTCTGTGTGTGCTGCGCTGGAAAGAAGCCCTGGAGGCCGGTGTGGCACCGCCGGTGCATCTGGAAGCCACCCACGCCCGCGCGCTGGACCATGTGCCTTTGCAGGCTTTGCAAGAGCACGCGCTGCCACCCGTCTCGCGCAGCGCCTGAAGGCGCGCCCCGGCTCACCAGGGAATGGACTGGCCCTGGTGGTCCACAAAGTGCGCCCGCCCGGTGGCAGACAGGCCATCGAGCACGGCCAGCAGGCGCTGCGCGGAGTCCGCCGGGTCCATGGCCGTTTCGCCCACAAAAGGTCGGCTCAGTGCCGAGCGCACGGTGCCCGGCTGCAGAGCCGCCACCACCAGCGCGGGCCGGCGGCGCGCCAGCTCGATGGCGCTGGTCTGCAGCAGTTGGTTGAGCGCCGCCTTGGCCGCGCGGTAACCGTACCAGCCGCCCTTGCGGTTGTCTTCGATGCTGCCCACCCGGGCCGAGAGCTTGGCCCAGATCGCCCGCTCGCCGTGGGCCAGCAGGGGGGCAAAGTGCTTGAGCAACAGCGCGGGGCCGACCGCGTTGACCTGCAGCGTGTGCAACAGGGCGTTGGCGTTGAGTTCGTCCAGCCGTTTTTCCGGTCCCTGGCCCTCCAGGGTCAAGGCGCCGGTGGCGTCCAGCACCAGATGAAACGGGCCCGCTGACTGCAGGCGCCCGGCGCATTCGGCGATAGACGCCTCCTTGCACAGGTCCAGCCCAGGGTCGCTGCGGCGCGAGATGCCCAGCACGCGTGCACACCGCGTGTCGGCCTGCAGCGCCTGGACCAGCGCCGAGCCGATGGCGCCGCTGGCGCCAAACACCAGCGCGGTGAAACCCTCGGGCAAGGAAGGCAGGCGGGTCATCCGCGCGCCGCCTCGCTGGGGGCGCGGCTGAGGTCGTTGTTCTGCGTCACCAGCACCTGCAGCAAACGCATGAACTCGGTGCGCTGGCGCGGCGTGAGCGGCGCCAGGATCTGGTCTTGTGCACGCAACATGGCCGGGATGGCGTCGGCCAGTCCTTGCGCACCATCGGGCGTGAGAAAGAGCTGGCGCGCGCGCCGATCTTCCGGCGACTGGCGGCGCTCCATCCAGCCGCGCGCTTCCAGCCGGTCCACCACGCCGCCGGTGGTGGACGCGTCCAGCGCAATGGCGCGGGCGAGGGTGCGCTGGTCGATGCCCGGTTGTCTGGACACCGTCTGCAAGGCCGCGTATTGCACTGGCGTGACGCCCTGCTCCCCGCTTTCCTGCAGGAAGATACCCACCGCGATCTGGTGCAGACGGCGGATCAGGTGCCCGGGCTGCCGGTCGATATCGATGAGGTCGGGGTTTTCCATGAGAGGTGACCGAAAGCGTTGACGCATTTTAATCGCACACCTATGATAAGCATGCTTACTATATGTGTGCGTTCTTTTGGTGCAGACAGCATTCAGCAGGAGACAGAAGATGAGTGAAGCAAATTCGCCGCTGCCAGTTCTGGTGGCTGGCGGTGGCATCGGCGGTCTGGCCGCCGCCCTGGCCCTGGTGCGCCAGGGCTTTGATGTGCAGGTGTTCGAGCAGGCGCCCGAGGTCGGCGAGATCGGCGCGGGCATACAGCTCGGGCCGAACGCCTTCCACGCCTTCGACGCGCTGGGCGTGGGCGAGAAGGCCCGCAGCCGCGCGGTGTACACCGACCACATGGTCATGCACGACGCCATCGACGAATACCAGGTCGGCAAGATCCCCACCGGCGAGGCTTTTCGCCAGCGCTTTGGCAACCCGTACGCGGTGATCCACCGGGTGGACGTGCACAAGTCGCTGCTGGAAGGCGCGGAGGAAACCGGGCGGGTGCGGTTCCAGACCAGCACCCGCATCGAACGCGTGGAGCAGGATGCCAACTCGGTGACGGTGTTCGACCAGCACGGCCAGGCCCACACCGGCCAGGCGCTGATCGGGGCCGATGGCGTCAAGAGTGTGGTGCGCCAGCAGTATGTGAACGACCCGGCCCGCGTCACCGGCCACGTGGTCTACCGGGCGGTGGTGGACAAGGCCGACTTCCCCGAAGACCTGCAATGGAACGCCGCCAGCATCTGGGTCGGCCCCAACTGCCACCTGGTGCACTACCCGCTGCGCGGCGGCGAACAGTACAACGTGGTCGTGACCTTCCACAGCCGCCAGCAGGAAGAATGGGGCGTGACCGAAGGCAGCAAGGAAGAGGTGCAGAGCTACTTTCAAGGCATCTGCCCCAAAGCGCGCCAGCTGATCGATCTGCCCAAGACCTGGAAGCGCTGGGCCACCGCCGACCGCGAACCGATCGGCCAATGGACCTTTGGCCGCGCCACCCTGCTGGGCGACGCCGCCCACCCCACCACGCAGTACATGGCGCAGGGCGCCTGCATGGCGATGGAAGACGCGGTCACGCTGGGCGAAGCCCTGCGGGTACACGGCAACGACTGGACGAAGGCGCTCGACCTGTACCAGCGCAGCCGGGTGGCGCGCACCGCGCGCATCGTGCTCAGCTCGCGCGAGATGGGCCGCATCTACCACGCCAAAGGCGTGGAACGCCTGGTGCGCAACGACCTGTGGAAGGGCCGGTCGCCCGAGCGTTTCTACGATGCCATGGAATGGTTGTATTCGTGGCGGGTCGAGACGTGTCTCGACCCGACCCCCGCGCCGGCCTGACGGCCGTCACCCCCTACCAGGGGGCAACGCCAGCGGCCCGGCAAA
>DAIOEI010000266.1:0-3887 GCA_036746335.1 Hydrogenophaga sp.
AGCGTGGTGCGCCTGCTCGATCTGGGCATGGACCCGATGAACTTCGCCGATTCGCTGCTGGGCCTGGTGGCGCAGCGCCTGGTGCGCGCGCTGTGCCCCCGGTGTGCCCACGGCGCGCCGCTCGATGCCGAGGCCTGGCAGGAACTGCTGGAGGAGTACCGGGAAGGTTGCGACATGACCCTGGACGAGGCCCAGAACCGCCTGCTCGAAGCGGCTGGCGCGCGCACGCCGCAAGACGTGGTGGTGCGCCACGCGGTCGGCTGCGAGCACTGCAAAGGCAAGGGCTACAAGGGCCGCATCGGCATCTACGAGGTCTTGCGCAACAGCCGGACCATCAAGCCCATGATCCAGGACCGGGCCCGACCAGCCGAGCTGTTTGATGCGGCCGTGCGGGAGGGCATGCGCAGCCTGCGCCACGACGCGCTGGAAAAAGTGGTGCAAGGCCGCATCGACCTCAAGCAGGCGCGCAACGCCTACCGCTGACGGGGCTTTGCAGCGTTGCTGCAAATGGCTCGCATGAGCGAGAGCGAAACCGCTGGCAGCTCCCCGTCTGAAGGCGGCAAACGTCCCTTGACCGGCGCGCCGGTGGCAGGCGCTGCCGGCGTGCCGGGGCCGCTGGGCGTATGCCAGAATCCACGGTCACACCATGCCAAGTCTAGACCCCGTCATCCTTTTCTTTCTGTTCGGACTTGTCGCCGGGCTGCTGCGCTCGGAGCTGAAGCTGCCGAGCGCCCTCTACGAATCGCTGACCATTTTTCTGCTGCTGGCCATCGGCCTCAAGGGCGGTCAGGGGTTGACGACGCAGCCGCTCGGGCCGCTGGTGCCGCAACTGGTCGCGGTGATCGTGCTGGGCAGCGTGCAGACCCTCGTTGCCTTCGTTTGCTTGCGTGCCGTCTTCGGCTTTGACCGTCCGAACGCTGCGTCCACCGCCGCCCACTACGGCTCGGTGAGCGTGGCCACCTTTGCGGTGGCCGCTTCCTGGTTCGCTTCGCGCAACATCGAGGTGGAACCGCAGATGGCCGCGCTGTTGGCTGTGATGGAGATCCCGGCCATTTTGGTGGGCATTGTGCTGGCCCGGGGTGTCGACAAGGACACGGATTGGAAGGCGCTCTCGCATGAGGCCTTTCTGGGCAAGGGCGTGACCCTGTTGCTCGGCGGTATGGCCATCGGTTGGGCCGCTGGGCCAGAGGGTCTCGAGCCCATCAGCGGCTTGTACTTCGACTTGTTCAAGGCCGTCCTGGCGCTGTTCCTGCTGGAAATGGGACTGATCGTCAGCCGCCAGGGCGGCGAGATCCGCCGTCGAGGCCTTTCGCTGATCATCTTCGGCATTGGCATGCCGCTGGTGTCGGCCGCGCTCGGTCTGGGCACCGGCTGGCTGTTGGGTTTCTCGGTGGGTGGCATGGCCATGCTGGCGACACTGGCCGCATCGGCCTCGTACATCGCAGTCCCTGCGGCCATGCGCATCGCGGTTCCTCAGGCCAACCCTGCGGTGTCGCTGGCGGGTTCGCTGGGGGTGACGTTTCCTTTCAACATCATCGTGGGAATCCCCCTGTACCACTGGATGGCCACTCAACTGGCCGGAGCGATGCCATGACCAGCCTCTACACCGAAAAACGAACGCTGCTGACCGTGTTCTCCGAAGCCTCGCTGGAGCCCCTGCTGATCCGCGACATGGACCGCATGGCGATCCGCGGGTACACGATTTCCGATGCCCGGGGAAAGGGCAGCCGTGGCGTGCGCGATGCCAGCTGGGACGAGTCGCGCAACATTCGGCTTGAGGTGATTTGCGTCCGTTCCCAGGCCGAGGCACTGCTGGCGCATTTACAGGAACGCTTCTACGCCAACTACGCCATGGTGGCCTACCTCTCCGAGGTGGAAGTGCTGCGACCCGAGAAGTTCTGAGGATCGCAGCGCCCCTGGGATGACCTCAGCGCGGCGCCAGCCGGATCGCACCGTCCAGGCGGATCACCTCGCCATTGAGCATGTCGTTTTCAATGATGTGCTTGGCCAGCTTGGCGTAGTCGGCCGGGGTGCCCAGGCGGCTGGGGAAGGGCACGCTGGCGGCCAGTGCGTCTTGCACTTCCTGCGGCATGCCGAACAGCATGGGTGTGCCGAAGATGCCAGGGGCGATGGTCATGTTGCGGATGCCGTTGCGCGAGAGGTCGCGCGCAATCGGCAGCGTCATGCCGACCACACCGCCCTTGGATGCCGCATAGGCCGCCTGGCCGATCTGCCCGTCGTAAGCCGCCACGCTGGCGGTGCTGATCATCACGCCGCGCTCGCCGGTGGCTTCGGGTTCGTTCTTGCACATGGCTTCGGCGGCCAGGCGGATCATGTTGAAGCTGCCCACCAGGTTCACCATGATGGTCTTGGTGTAGAGCGCCAGGTTGTGCGCGCCGTTTTTGCCGACCGTTTTCTCCGCCGGTGCGATGCCCGCGCAGTTGATCAGGCCCATGAGCTTGCCCATGGAAATGGCCTTGGCCACCACGGCCTGGCCATCGGCTTCCTGGCTCACGTCGCATTTCACGAAGGCGCCGCCGATCTCTTGGGCCACTGCTTCGCCTTTTTCAGCCTGCATGTCGGCAATCACCACCGTACCGCCGTTGGCGGCCAGCATGCGCGCCGTGCCTTCGCCCAGGCCTGACGCGCCGCCGGTGACGATAAAAACCTTGTCTGCGATGTCCATGTGTATCTCCTTGTTTAGGTTGACGTTAACGTAAACGTCAATTATGGCCGAGCCTGTGTTGGCGCAACAAGTGTCGATGTGACACGTTTTTTTCACACGTTTGTCACAACGAGGGTCTAGTCTGGTGATCCCTCACTTTGCCGACCCATTCTCCATGGACCATATCCCCGACCTGCACAGCCGCATCCTCAACGACCTGATGGACGGGTACGACGAAGAGCTGGAGATGGAAATCGAGGACCGCCATGTTGATGAGCTGACGGGCGATGAGAGCCCGGAGGCCCTGCTTGAGCACAAGGAGAGTCGGCGTACCTACTTTCGCGAGTTGTTCCGGCTTCAGGCCGAGCTGGTCAAGCTGCAGGACTGGGTGGTGGCCACCGGCCACAAGGTGGTGATCGTGTTCGAGGGGCGCGACGCGGCGGGTAAGGGCGGGGCGATCAAACGCATCACGCAGCGGCTAAACCCGCGTGTCTGTCGGGTGGTGGCACTGCCCGCACCCAACGACCGCGAGCGCACGCAGTGGTACTTTCAGCGCTACATCCAGCACCTGCCGGCGGCCGGTGAAATCGTGCTGTTTGACCGCAGCTGGTACAACCGCGCGGGTGTCGAGAAGGTCATGGGTTTTTGCACCGAAGAGCAGGTCGAGGCCTTTTTCCGCGATGTGCCCGAGTTCGAGAAGATGATCATGCGTTCGGGCATCCAGCTCATCAAGTACTGGTTCTCGCTCTCGGACCAGGAGCAGGAGATCCGTTTCCTGGGCCGCATTCACGACCCGCTCAAGCAGTGGAAGCTCAGCCCGATGGACCTGGAAAGCCGCCGCCGCTGGGAGCTTTACACCAAGGCCAAAGAAGCGATGATTGCGCGCACGAACATCCCTGAATCGCCCTGGTGGGTGGTGCCGGCGGACGACAAAAAGAAGGCGCGCCTGAACTGTATCCACCACCTGCTGTCACAGATGCCGTACCACGAGATTGAGCGCCAGGCGATCGAACTGCCCGAGCGCATCCGCCACGACGGCTACCGCCGCCACGAAGTGCCAGGCGAGATCTACGTGCCGCAGGTGTATTGACCCACCCCCGCGCCGCCTTTGGCGTCACCCCCTCAAGGGGGCGATGCAAGCGGCCCGGCAAAGCCGATTCCGCCGCATCCTCGAATCAGGCACGTGCGCTGGAGGTGGATGGAGAAGCCAACATGGTACGGG
>DAIOEI010000267.1:0-3874 GCA_036746335.1 Hydrogenophaga sp.
CTCGACGGCCTGCCCAATCTTCAGGATTTGGGCAAACTCAACATCGGAGAAACGGTACCAGAGATGCTTGGCAGCGATTTGGCGCTAGAGCGTACAGCACAGGCCACGATCAAAGAGGGTGTGGCCCATTGCGAGTCGGTGCGGGATTACGTCTCTCGTGATCTTCTGCTGAAGATCCTTGAGGACACCGAAGAACATATCGACTTCCTTGAAACGCAGATCGAACTGATCGACAAAGTGGGGGTTCAGAACTATCTGCAAAGTCAGATGGGTGAAGTCGGTTGAGCTTCCAAGGGCTGCGGGCAGGCGGGGCAAGCCGCCCGTCGGTTGTGCCGACTTTCAGGCGAAGGCCCATTGATCTCACGAATGAGATCAATTATCATTTGCTCAGAAACCCACTGTCTGAGCCCATGATCATCTGTGTTTGCCGCCGGATCAATGACAAAGCCATCGCCCAGGCGACGCGCTGTGGCGCCAGCTTTGACGACATTCAGATCGATCTGGGTGTCGCCACGCAGTGCGGTCAATGCGAGTCCAGCGCCAGAGCGGTCTGGCTGCAGTGCCGCCCCTTGCAGCCCACCGCTCATCTGCTCAACGAAGCTTCACCCGCTGACGCACCAGCACAAGGCTGAGTGACCCCAGTGCTTCCGAACGGCCGCCGCCAAGGCGGCTTTTTGTTGTGGAAAACCGAGATTGCCAAACGGGTATTCGAGCAGAAAATGATCCGCAGCGCGTGACGCTTCCTCAGAAAAAGACTGTGGGATTCCAGCATGCACAGATTTAGAATGTGCAACCGCCTTTCACATTGCAGAAAACAACGCCCGGAGACCGCCCGATGAGCACACCAGAGACGCAGGACAACAAGCGCGCAGAATTGCGCCGCGCAGCCCTTGAATACCACGAGTTCCCGACACCCGGCAAAGTGGCCATCGCGGCCACCAAGCAGCTGACCAACCAGCGCGACCTGGCGCTGGCCTACTCGCCCGGCGTGGCGGCGCCCTGCGAAGAAATCGTTGCCGACCCGAACAACGCCTTCAAATACACCAGCCGCGGCAACCTGGTGGCCGTGATCACCAACGGCACCGCCGTGCTGGGCCTGGGCGACATCGGCCCACTGGCGGCCAAGCCGGTGATGGAAGGCAAGGGCGTGCTGTTCAAGAAGTTCTCGGGCATCGACGTGTTCGACATCGAGATCAACGAGAAGGATCCGGACAAGCTGGTCGAGATCATCGCCAGCCTGGAGCCCACCTTCGGCGGCATCAACCTCGAAGACATCAAGGCGCCGGACTGCTTTTACGTGGAGCGCAAGCTGCGCGAGCGCATGAAGATCCCGGTTTTCCACGACGACCAGCACGGCACCGCCATCGTGGTCGGCGCGGCCATCCTCAACGGCCTCAAGGTCGTCGGCAAAAGCCCCCAAGACATCAAGCTCGTGACCTCCGGCGCCGGCGCCGCCGCGCTGGCCTGCCTGGGCCTGCTGGTCAAGCTGGGCATTCCGCGCGAAAACATCTGGGTGACCGACCTGGCGGGCGTGGTCTACGAGGGCCGCACAGAGCTGATGGACGAAGACAAGATCGTCTTCTCGCAAAAGACCGACCAGCGGACCCTGAGCGAAGCCATCGCCGGTGCCGACGTGTTTCTCGGCCTCTCGGCCGGCGGCGTGTTGAAGAAGGACATGGTCGCCAAGATGGCGGCGAATCCTCTGATCTTCGCGCTGGCGAATCCAAACCCGGAGATCCTGCCGGAAGACGTGAAGGCGGTGCGCGACGACGCCATCATGGCCACCGGCCGCACGGACTACCCGAACCAGGTCAACAACGTGCTGTGTTTCCCGTACATCTTTCGTGGCGCGCTGGATGCCGGTGCCTCGACCATCACCGACGAGATGGAGATCGCGGCGGTGCACGCCATTGCCGAGCTGGCGCAGGCCGAGCAAAGCGAGGTGGTGGCAGCGGCCTACGCCGGCGAGAAGCTGGCCTTCGGACCCGAATACCTGATCCCCAAACCCTTCGACCCGCGCCTGATGATGAAGATCGCGCCGGCCGTGGCCCAGGCCGCCGCCGACAGCGGTGTGGCGCTGCGCCCTGTCGCCGACATGGATGCCTACAAACAGCGCCTGCAAAGCTTCGTATTCGCCTCCGGCACCATCATGAAGCCCATTTATGCAGCAGCCAAGACAGCGCTGAAGAAGCGCGTGGCCTATGCCGAGGGTGAAGAAGAGCGCGTGCTGCGCGCCTGCCAGATCGTGGTGGACGAAGGCCTGGCCCGCCCTACGCTGATCGGTCGCCCAGCGGTGATCGCCGAGCGCATTGAAAAATTCGGTCTGCGGCTCAAAGAAGAACTGGACTACGACGTGGTCAACGTCGAGCAGGATGCGCGCTACCGCGAACTCTGGACCACCTACCACCAGCTGATGGAGCGCCGGGGCGTGACAGAGCAGCTGGCCAAGATCGAGATGCGCCGCCGCCTCACCCTGATTAGCTCCATGCTGTTGCGCAAGGGCGATGTGGACGGCATGATTTGCGGCACTTGGGGCAATACCCATCTGCACCTGGAGTACATCGATCAAGTCATCGGCAAGCGCGAAGGTGCAAGCTGCTACGCCGCCATGAACGCCTTGATGCTGCCCGGACGCCAGGTGTTTCTGGTGGATACCCACATCAACTACGGCCCGACAGCCGAACAGTTGGCCGAGATCACCCAGATGGCCGCGCGCAAGATCATGCGGTTTGGCATCACGCCCAAGGCCGCCTTGCTCTCGCACAGCAACTTCGGTTCCTCCAACCAAGCCAGCGCGGTCAAAATGCGCTCAGCGCTTGCCCTGCTCCAAACCCAGGCGCCCTGGCTGGAGGTGGATGGCGAGATGCACGGCGACGTGGCGCTTGATGCCGATGCACGGATTTCGCTCATGCCCCGCACCACATTGCAAGGCGATGCCAACTTGTTGGTTTGTCCCAACATTGATGCGGCCAACATTGCCTACAACCTCCTCAAGACAGCTGCAGGTGGCAACATCGCCGTGGGCCCGATGCTGCTGGGCGTGGGTCGACCGGCCCACATCCTGACGGCCAGCGCCACCGTGCGTCGCATTGTGAACATGACAGCCATGACAGTCGCTGAAGCCAACGTGCACCGTTAGGCCACTTGAAATAAGCAAGCGCTAACTTTTTCACACAAAACAGCCCCGATGGGTTGCCTGTTTATTCAGCAGGCCCTTGCTTTTTTGCACTGCATCAGGCACACTTGCGAGCTTGATTTTCAGGGTTAACCCTTTTTCTGAAGCGGCTTGGACTGCTCGATGAAAGGGTTTGGTCGAAGCAGGAAAGCAGGGAAGAAATGGGTCTGTCAGAGCTCAGGGCTGCCTGGTGGAGCGTCTCTTTGCGGGGCGGCTTGACTTGGTTTTTGGTGGTGATGGTGCTGCTTTGCACCGGTTTGGTGCAAGCCAGATCCGCCGATGAATTGCCCGGATCCTCCGTAGCATCCATCGCGTTCCATGCTTTGCCTGTCCAAGGCCGTGAGGTCATGGAGCAAATCTGGCGTGGAGGTCCATTCCGGTATGAAAAAGATGCCACGATATTTGGTAACCGCGAGCGCCTGCTGCCCAGAAAAAAACGGGGTTATTACCGAGAGTACACCGTACCGACGCCCGGTTTGAGACATCGCGGAGCCCGGCGCATTGTGTGTGGTGGTCACCAACCCCGTCGTCCGGATGCTTGCTACTACACAGAAGACCACTACAGCAGTTTTCGTTTGATCGTTCACTGACGCGCAAACACATTGATCACCGATTTTTAACTTTGACCTGAGAAAGAGACGCGGAGATGGACACGCCACTTCGTAACGTAAAACCCAATATCGTTCAGTCGATTCGCGC
>DAIOEI010000268.1:0-3869 GCA_036746335.1 Hydrogenophaga sp.
GGCGAGCTGGTCGAGCGCACCGAGTTCCTCTACGAGGCCGCACACCAGACGCGACTGTGTGCCGAGAAGTTCATGACCGACGGTCGCCACACCGGCACCGGCGGTGGCAACCACTTCGTGCTCGGCGGCGCCACGCCAACCGACTCGCCCTTCCTGCGCCGCCCCGAGCTGCTGGGCAGCCTGGTCGCCTACTGGCACAACCACCCCTCGTTGTCCTACCTGTTCAGCGGCCTCTTCATCGGCCCCACCAGC
The DNA here is from genome assembly GCA_036746335.1 of Hydrogenophaga sp. GTDB lineage: Bacteria > Pseudomonadota > Gammaproteobacteria > Burkholderiales > Burkholderiaceae_C > Hydrogenophaga. Next base: position 253 of record DAIOEI010000268.1, read on the forward strand.
CAGGCCCCGCGCGTGGACGAAGCGCGCAACGATCAGCTCTACGAGCTGGAAATCGCACTCCAGGAGATCGGGAAGAACCGCCAGACATTTGGGCAAGACATGCCGCCGTGGCTGGTCGATAGAACGCTGCGCAACATCCTGATCGACGTCACCGGCAACACGCACCGCAGCGAGTTCTGCATCGACAAGCTGTACTCGCCCGACGGCCCCACCGGCCGCCTGGGCCTGCTGGAACTGCGCGCCTTTGAAATGCCGCCACACGCCCGTATGAGCATCGCCCAGCAGCTCCTGCTGCGTGCGCTGGTCTCGCGCTTCTGGCAACAGCCGTTCAACCACAAGCTCACGCGCTGGGGCACCGAGCTGCACGACCGCTTCCTGCTGCCCACCTTCATCCGCATGGACTTTGAGGACGTGCTGGCCGACCTGGCCGACTTCGGCTACCCGCTGGACATGGCTTGGTTCGAGCCCCACTTTGAATTCCGCTTCCCGCTGGTCGGCCAGGTGGCCGCGCGCGGTATCGAGCTGACGCTGCGCAACGCGCTGGAGCCCTGGCATGTGATGGGCGAAGAAGGCGCACCCGGTGGCACCGTTCGGTATGTGGACTCCTCGCTGGAGCGCATCGAGGTGCGGGTGAGTGGCTACAACAACAGCCGTTATGTCATCACCTGCAACGGCCGCGCCGTACCACTGCAGCCCACCGGCACCGTGGGCGAACATGTGGCGGGCGTGCGCTACAAGGCCTGGAGCCCGCCGTCGGCCCTGCACCCGTCCATCGCCTCGCACGCGCCGCTGACGTTTGACATCGTGGACACCTGGATGAACAAGTCCCTGGGCGGCTGCCAGTACCATGTCGCCCACCCCGGCGGGCGCAACTACGACAGCTTCCCGATCAACGCCTACGAGGCCGAAAGCCGTCGCCTATCGCGCTTCTTCCAGATGGGCCACACCCCGGGCACGATGGTCGTTGGCCCAGCCGCACCGAGCCGCGAATTCCCGTTCACCCTGGATCTCCGGCATTGACCTCCGCGCCGCGCCCGAGTAAAGAGCCGCCTCCAGCAACGGCGCAGCGCGCTCACACCACCGTCTGCTCAGGCCGGCCGGCACACGCAGACGGTTGCCAGCGCAGCGGGCGCCTCCAAGGCCCGGGTACAACAGCGGTCTGGCCGGCGTCTGAGCGTCAGCTGTGCCTCCATGGCGCAACCGCCGGGACACCCGCGTGAAAGACAACACGCGCCCACCGGCGGCTCGGGTTTCGCCCCAGCCGAACCAGCCGAACGCACAGGCATACTCCAGCGCTGTGACCCCAGAAGAATTCAAAGACTCTCTTTTTGACGACCTCAGCCCGGAATCTCCTGGGCAATGGGCCTTGTCGCTGTCCATGCCGGCCGATGCCGGCCACCGCGACGAACTCCGGGATGCCAAGGACACCAAAACGCTGGCCGCCCATTGGGCCCGCTTTTTCGACTGCGTTGGGACCGAAGGCCTGGCCGACCTGAACCGCCGCTCCGAGAACCTCCAGCGCCAGATTCGCGACAACGGCGTGACCTACAACGTCTACGCCGACGCGGCCCGTGGCCTGCAGCGACCCTGGGCGCTGGACCTGTTCCCCACCATCGTGCCGCCGCAAGACTGGGCATTGATCGAGACCGGCGTGTTGCAGCGCGCCCGGCTGCTCAACGCCATGATGGCCGATCTCTATGGCGAGCAGCAATTGCTCAAACAGGCCATGCTGCCAGCCGCCCTGGTGCAGGGACACCCTGGCTATTTGAGAGCGATGCAGGGCGTGCGCCCGCCAGGCGACACCTGGCTGCACATCGTGGCCTTCGACCTGGCCCACGGCCCGGACGGCCGCTGGTGGGTGGTCGGGCAGCGCACCCAGGCACCGTCGGGGCTGGGCTACCTGCTGGAAAACCGCATCGCCATCGCGCGCCAGTTCCCAAAGGCCTTTGCAGGCCTGAAAGTGCAGCGCCTGGCGGCCAGTTACCGTGCGCTGATGGACGGAATCAAAGCCATGTCGCCACAAGGCGAAAACGCGCGCATCGCATTGCTCACGCCCGGCCCCTACAACGAAACCTATTTTGAACACGCCTATCTGGCACGCTACCTCGGCCTCACGCTGGTCGAGGGCAACGACCTCACGGTACGCGACCAGCGCCTGTACCTCAAGACACTCAGTGGCCTGGAGCCGGTGCATGCGTTGATCAAGCGGCTCGATGACGAATGGCTGGATCCGCTTCAAATGCGCGCCGATTCCACACTCGGCGTGCCAGGCCTGCTGCAGGTGCTGCGGGCCGGCAATCTGCTGCTGGCCAACGCCCCCGGCTCAGCGCCACTGGAGTCGAGCGCGCTGCTCGGCTTCTTGCCCGCGATCAGCCGGCATCTGTTGGGAGAAGAGCTGGCCCTGCCCTCGCTGGCCACCTGGTGGTGCGGTGAAGACGCGGCTTTGCGAGAGATCCTGCCACTCATCAAGAGCCATGTGATCAAACCCACCTATCCGCTCTCCGGCCTGGATACGGCCATGGGCCAAAGCCTGAGCCGGCGCGAGCTCGACGAATGGTCGGGTCGAATGCTGCGCCGCCCCGAAGATTACACAGTGCAAGCCTGGCTGCCGCTGGGTCAAACACCCACCTGGACCGGCGAGCGGCTGATTCCCCGCTCGGCCATGCTGCGCGTGTTCGCCCTGGCCGATGGCCCTCAAAGCTGGCGCGTGCTGCCTGGTGGACTGGTTCGCCTGGCGCCCCGAGGCCAACTCATGGCGACCATGCAGCGTGGTGGCAGCAGCGCTGACTGCTGGGTGCTCACCGAGGGAGAGGTCGACCGAACCAGCCTGCTACAGACCGCCCCCAGCACCATGGTGCTCGCTCACCAGAAGCGCCCTGTTACCAGCCGAGCGGCGGAAAATCTTTTATGGCTCGGCCGGTACACCGAACGCGCCGAAAACGCGGTGCGCCTTGCACAAATCGTGCTCAACCACCTCGGCGGCGAAGACCCCAGCTCGCGTGCGCTCATGGCCTGGTTGTCTGGCACAGCCCGCGAAAACGCACTGGTGCTGCCGGATGTACCTGCCGCAGAACAGTCGGCGCGCGTCTTCGCGCGCTCGCTCATGGCCGCGCTCTCCCCCGCCCCGGATGAACCGCTTTACAGCCAGAGTTTCAGCGTGGGATTCAACCTGCGCGCACTGCGATCAGCAGCCTCTCAGGTACGCGAGCGGCTTTCGCCCGAGAACTGGAATCTGATCGAACGCGTCGAGGCCGAGTTCGCCAGGGATTGCGCCGCCATGGCGGCGGATGCCGAGTACGGCACTGCCGAGGCGCTGGCAGCGCTTCAGGGTGCCAGCGAACTGCTCTCGGCCATCACCGGCGCCCAGACAGACCGGATGGTTCGCGACAATGGCTGGCGGCTGCTGTCCATCGGACGCCACATCGAGCGCATGGCCACACTCTCACGCGCGCTGCAGCTGAGCCTGGACACCGACTGCCTGCATGATGCTGCCGGTTTTGAAGCCGTGGTGGCCTTGTTTGACAGCACCATCACCTTCCACGCCCAATACCAGCAGCGCCGAGACATGGTGGCCCTGGTGGACCTTTTGGTGATGGACCGTGACAACCCCCGCTCGC
>DAIOEI010000269.1:0-3867 GCA_036746335.1 Hydrogenophaga sp.
GGGAAGTTGAACGGCGTGATGCCGGCCACCACGCCCAGCGGCTGGCGCAGCGTCCAGTTGTCCATGCCGGTGGAGACCTGGTCGGTGAAGTCGCCCTTGAGCAGTTGCGGGATGCCGCAGGCGAATTCGATGATGTCGATGCCGCGCGAGACCTCGCCCTGCGCGTCGGTGAAGACCTTGCCGTGTTCGGCGGTGATGGCGCGGGCCAGGTCGTCCTTGTACAGGTTGACCAGCTCCAGGAACTTGAACATGACGCGCGCGCGGCGGATCGGCGGTGTGTCGGCCCAGTCGGGAAAGGCGGCCTGCGCGGCGGCGACGGCGGCATCCACATCGGCCGCGTTGGCCAGCGAGACACGACCCGTGACAGCGCCGGTGGCGGGGTTGAACACGTCTTGCGCGCGGGGCGAGGTGCCTGCACTGCGGGCACCGCCGATGTAGTGGGTGATGTCGGTGACGGTGGGGGTGCGGGCGTTCATGGGGTGCTCTCCGGTCTGGGGGGATGTGACAGTCTAGGAACCGGGATCGCTTGGCACAAGACCGATAGCTTGAATTGATTGTTCACAATGGTGAACAATCCGGATCATGACCGAACAGAAGATGGCGGATCTCTGGAGCCACTGCCACTGGCTCACCGTGCTCGCCGAACAGGGCAGTTACACCGCGGCGGCCGCGCGACTGGGCGTGAGCAAGGCGGCCATGAGCCAGCGCATCGCCGAGCTGGAGCGGGTGGCGGGTGTGGCGCTGGTGCATCGCACCACCCGCAGCGTGCGGCTGACCGAGGCGGGCCAGCGGCTGGTGGACCAGACGCGCGCGGCCTTCGAGCAGATCAGCCAGAGCTTCGCGCAGGTGCGCGACCTGGCCGAGGCGCCACAGGGCCTGCTGCGCGTGACGGCGCCGGTGGCGCTGGCGCGCCAGCAAATCGTGCCGCTGCTGCCGGATTTTCTGCGCCAGTACCCGCAGGTGCGCATCGAGCTGAATCTGTCGGACCGGTTGAGTTCGCTGACCACCGAGGGTTTTGACTTGGCCATCCGCCACACGGCGCACCCACCCGACACGCATGTGGCGGTACAGCTGTGCACCACGCGCTCGGTGCTGGTGGCAAGCAAGGCCTACCTGAAGCGCGCCGGCACGCCGCAGCAGCCGGCCAACCTGGCCGCGCACAACTGCCTGCACTACCCGCGCCCGCAGGAGCGCCCGGCCTGGACGTTTGAGCCGCAAGTTCGCGCGGGCGCACAAGACCGGGTGACGGTGCAGGTGTCCGGCTCATTGGCCGCCAACAACAGCGAAGCACTGCGCGACGCGGCGCTGGCGGGGCTGGGCATCGCCCTGCTGCCGGACTTCAGCGCGCAGGCGGCGCTGCAGGCGGGCAAGCTGGTCGAGGTGCTGCCGGGCTGGTCGCCGGTGGGCTCGTTCGCCGACCGGCTCTATGCCATCCGCCCGTATTCGGCCCACGTGCCGCTGGCGGTGTCGGCCCTGGTCCAGTTCCTGCGCGAGGCAATGAGCGCTGGCTTTGGCGACCGAGGCTGACCGCTCGGGCTGTTCCAGTCAGGCTGTTCCGGTCATCGCCTGGAATCGCTCCGCATGGCGGGTCGCGCCGGCAAAAATGGCGTCGGCCAGCGCCTGAGGAAAGTCGGGTGGCAGCTCGCCCGCCACCGATGCCAGCGCCTGCGGCACGCGCGCCACCAGCGCCTGCATGTCATCCCACAGACCAGGAATGCCGCTGCGCTGGGCCACCGCTTGCCAATAGCGCGGCAGAGTTTCGGCCAGCCGGTAGTGCGGCGCGCTGCCGCGCACCGCCATGGCCATCTTGACTTTTTTGTAGGCCAGCGAGTTGGGCCCGGTGTCCAGAATGGGCCAGGCCGAGAGCACGTCGTACAGCGGCGTGAGGTGGTAGCGCCCGCCCGGCAGCAGGAACACCGAGAAGTTCTTGGCGTGGCCGTCGATGGCGGCCAGCAGCCAGAAGGCGAGCTGGGCCAACAGGAAGACGCGGCCATCGTGTTCGTAGCGCGTTCCGCCCTTGAGCACGCGAAGGCAGTCGTCCATGCCCGGCCCGCCGTTGGCTTCGTACTTGTCGGCGCTGGAACGCCCGAGCACCTGGCAGAAGTCTTCTTGCGGGATGCGCAGTACCCAGCTCGGGCTGGCCTGCCATTGGCGGTCAAAGCGGTTCACCACCAGGGCCCGGCGGGCGCCGAAATGCTCCACCCGGCAAGCGGCCACCGGCAGCCCCAGGGCTTGCAGGATGCGGGCACACAGCCACTCGTTTTCCGGCGACAGCGTGAGGTCAAAGTTGCGGCCGGGCGTCATGCCAATGGGGGGCTTGAGGATGTGGGTGGTGGGCGTAGCGTGGAGCGGGCGGCACCAAGCGCTATTCACATTCAGCAGCGCGGTCTTTTCCTGCGCGCCGGCGATGGAAATGCGGAAGTCGTCGTCTTCACCCTGGGCGCCAGCGCCCGCATCAGACCCCAGCCCGGCCAGCATGGCCTCGACCTGCCCGGTGCTCAGAGGCTCGTGGTCCAGGCGGCGGATGTCTGGCGGCGCTGCGTCCACCGGCAGCAACTGCACCGCGCCCACGCAGTCGCGCCCAATGGCTTGCAGGAGGGAGAAGGCGTCGGTGTTGCGGGTGCGAAACCGGGACGCCAGGCGTTTGCGGATGGCGTCGTTGTCGGGCAGCAGGTTGTCGAAATAGTTTTCAACCGTGGCGCCTTCAAGTCGGCCGTCGGCCGTGAACGGCAGCGACAGCGACAGCGGTCGGCTCTTGGGGTGCTCGCGCCAGGCCGGGCGGTACTGGAACACATGCTGACCGGTGCGGCCCACAGTCCACTCGCCCACCAGCACACCGTTCATCCAGACGTTCAGACGCCGTGTCACCACTGGCCCTCGGAGGGTGGGTCGCCGTAGGGCGCCGGGGCATTGGGCTCTGCCAGGGTGCCCTGGTGGAAGTCGTTCGTGCGCAGCACCAGGCTGGCATTGAGCGCGGCGAGCCAGCGAAACAGCTGCTCGGCGGTCAGTGTGGTGGCGTCTTTTTCAATCGCCGAGATGCGCGATTGCGCCACACCCATGCGGGCCGCGAGTTGCGCCTGCGTCCAGCCCTGCGCCTTGCGCAGGGAACGCAGATGCTGCGGGAGCTGCGCTGGAAATGCGAGGTGGAAGTCCATACAAACATCTATCAAACAAGATATTTGCACAATATCTCAATCCATGTATTTTGTCAAAATATATGAATTGAAATATTTTTTCGGATCGCCCTCTCGGACCCGGTCGCCTGTATCGCCTTTGTCGCCCTCGACGATTGGCGCAGACTCAGCCGATCAACCGCGTCAGGGCTTCCTGGTACTTCGCCGCCGTCTTTTCGATCACCTCTTTGGGCAGGCGCGGCGCGGGGGGCGCCTTGTCCCAAGGCTGGCCGCTGACCTTGGCGGTCTCCAGCCAGTCGCGCAGGAACTGCTTGTCGTAGCTCGGCGGGTTCTGGCCGACCACGTAGCTCTCCAACGGCCAGTAGCGAGAAGAATCGGGCGTGAGCACCTCGTCCATCAGCACCACCCGGCCCGCCTTGTCCAGGCCAAATTCAAACTTGGTGTCTGCGATGATGATGCCCTTTTTGAGCGCGATCTCGGCCGCCGCCTTGTACAGCGCAATCGCCATGTCGCGGATCTGCGCGGCCACGTCGGCGCCGACCATGGCCACCGTCTGCTCGTAGGTGATGTTCTCGTCGTGCTCGCCCATCTCGGCCTTGGCCGCGGGCGTGTAGATCGGCTCGGGCAGTTGGCTGGCATTCTGCAAGCCTTCAGGCAGCGGCACGCCGCAGACCGAGCGGCTCTCCTGGTATTCCTTCCAGCCGCTGCCGGCCAGGTAGCCGCGCACCACCGC
>DAIOEI010000270.1:0-3866 GCA_036746335.1 Hydrogenophaga sp.
GTTGCGATGCCGCGACTAGGGGCGGCCGTCAAGCTCTGATGGCCGCTTTCAGCCTCAAGCTGACCCTGTAGGGGCAAAAGCAAATGTGCAGTGCCCTCCGTCGCTCAGCTCTCGCCAGTGACCTCAGGTTTTGCGGCGCATCGCATTCACTGAGAATTGCGCTGCCCAGCGTTCCCGTCAGATGCGCTGCCACCGCGCATGGCAACGTGTCACAAAGCCATTCTCGGTAAGACCGGCGGCCTCAGCGCGACCAAGTGGTGAGCGGTCACGCCCCGTGGCCGAACCGGAGGCTTCCATGTTCAACCACCATCCCGCACACCACGATCTGGGCAGCGGATATGCACGCAAGCCTCGGTGGGCGTGGCTGGCCGGGGTGTTGCTGTTGTTTTGCTTCGCCCTGGGGCAAAGCCCCGCCACGGCGAAGACCCAGCGGCCCGTCCCGTTACTGGACAAGAACCGCCAGCCGTTTCCGCCCGCGCCTGCGGTGAAAGACGGGCCGCTGTCGCCCGCCGTGAAGCGGGCGCTGGCGCTGGCCGCGGCCGACTGGAAGGACTACCGCTTCCCGCAGGCGGCGGTGCAGGCGCTGGGGGCTTCGGGCGACGCGCGCATGGCCTGGTACATGTTCGACGTGTTGCGCTTTGCCAGCAGCGGGCGCCAGCTGGAGGTGGTGCGCGCGTTTGAACAGCTCACCGGCGCGGCGCTGCCACCCAACCCGCACACTGCCATGGGCGACCGGCTGCTGGCCTGGAACCTGCCGGCGCCACCGGGGTACCGCGAGATGAAGCGCGACCTGTACCTGCAGATCGAACCACGCTGGGCGCCCCTGTTTGCCGACGCGGAATCGACCGTGGACTGGCGGCACGTGGGCTGGGGCGGGGTCTACATCGACGACCGCCCTGACGCCACGGCCGGGCAGGACTGTCCGCGCGGTTGCATACCGGCGCTGGACCAGCCCAAGGTGACGCCCGCAAGCGAAGGGGCCTGGTACCCGGCGGACGCGGTGGTGTTCGGCGTAGTGGTCAATGGCCAGGCGCGGGCCTACCCCAGGCACATGATCGAGGTTCACGAGATGGTGAACGACACGCTGGGCGGGCGGCAGCTGGGCATTCCGTACTGCACGCTGTGCCTGTCGGCCCAGGCCTACTTCACCGACCGCGTGCCGGGCTTTGCGCCGCTGCTGCGCACCTCGGGGCTGCTGTCGCGATCCAACAAGCTGATGTACGACCTGCGCAGCGGGTCGGTCATCGACACCTTCACGGGTAGGGCGCTGTCGGGCCCGATGCGCCAGGCCGGGGTGACGCTGGAACAGACGACGGTGGTGGTCACCACCTGGGGCGCCTGGCGCGCCGCCCACCCCAAGACCACGCTGCTGGCGCAGGACGGTGGCATCGGCCGCCGTTACCCGCTGGACCCGCTGGGCGGGCGCGATGCGCAGGGGCCGATTTTCCCGGTGGGCGATGTGGACCCGCGCCAGCCGGTGCACGAGGTGGTGCTGGGCGTGACCGGCCCTCGGGGCCAGGCGCTGGCATTTCCGCGTGCCGCGGTGCAGCTGGCGCTGGCGGCGGGCGAGCCGGTGCGGCTGGGCGGGGTGGCGGTGCGCAACGAATCCGGCGGGCTGCGCGCCTTTGCAGGCGGCCAGGAGCTGACGGCTCAGCAGTCGTTCTGGTTTGCGTGGAGCCAGTTCAAGCCGGGCACCCTGCTGTGGCAACGCTGAACTCCGGCCGCTGCGACCGCGCCCACGCTGGCGCGCTTGCCAGCGCTCGGATCAGGATGCCGCTTTGTGAAATGATGCGGCATGCCATTGAATGCCGAAGCCCTGCAGCAGATCACCGCGCGCACCCTGGCGCATTACGAACAGCACGCCCAGAGCTACTGGGAAGGCACGCGCGACCACGACGTCAGCCAGAACATTGCGGCGCTGCTCAAGCACATACCCGGGCCACCGCCCTTTGACCTGCTGGATTTCGGCTGCGGGCCTGGCCGCGATCTGCATACCCTCAAGGCGCTGGGCCACCGCGCCGTGGGCCTGGAGGGTGCGCCCAGCGCGGCGGCGCTGGCGCGGGCCCACAGCGGCTGCGAGGTGCTGGAGCAAAGCTTCTTGCACCTCGATCTGCCCGCGCAGCATTTCGATGGTGTGTTTGCCAACGCCGTTTTGTTCCATGTGCCCAACGAGGTGCTACCGCAGGTGCTGCGGTATCTGCAGGCCTGCCTGCGGCCGGGCGGCGTGCTGTTCAGCTCCAACCCGCGCGGTGAGGGCCAGGAGGGCTGGAGCGGCGAGCGCTACGGGGTTTTTCACGACTGGCCCAGCTGGCGCACCCTGATGACGGCCGCTGGCTTCGATGAACTGGAGCATTTTTACCGTCCGTCGGGCCTGCCGAGGGAGCAGCAGCCTTGGCTGGCGAGCGTTTGGCGCAAGCGCTGAGCCCGGTATAGGGCTGCCGTGCGGCTGACGGGTCCGGCGGCCGCATGCCGGGTCACGGTCGATCAGTGATCCTGAAAGGGTTCGGCTTCTTCAGCGCCGATGTCGACTTGCTCGGGGTCCAACGTGGGCGGCGGGGTACGAGGCTGGAAGTGCATGGCTTTGGCCGTATCGGTGGGCCCGTACTTGATGGCTGAGGGGGCCAGCAAGTTTTGTTGTGCCACAAACCACAGCATGATGCCGGCAAAGACAAGCGTGTTGAGCGCCTCCAAGTTGATGGGTGGGGGTGCTGTGGTGCGCATGGCAGGTTTCCTTGAAGAAGTGTCCACATTAGTCGCAAAGGCGCGAGCAATCAAGCTAAAAACCCTTTACCCGACCTTGGGTGCGGCAGGTTGACCTGCGGTATTCAAAAGTGTCGTTCACACCCCGCGCCAGGCTCCAGCGCGTGGAGGTTGGGTCTTGGCACTGGGTGGACGCCGATGGCCGCTTCGGGTTCACTGCTTTTCCAACTGTTTGGCCATCGTCTTGCCCAGTTCCACGCCCCACTGGTCATACGCGTTGATGCCCCAGACGGCGGCCTGCACGAAGACCTTGTGTTCGTACAGCGCGATCAGCGCGCCCAGGCGGTGCGGCGTGAGCCGGTCGATCCAGAGCACGCTGTTGGGCACATCGCCCGCAAAGCTGCGCTGGCTGACGAAGGGCTCGGCCTGTTCGGCGGTCTGGCCTTCGTTCATCAGGGCCTTGAGCGTGTCGGCGGCGTTGCGGCCCAGGGCAAGGGCCTCTGACTGGGCGCGCAGGTTGAGGTTGACCACGCGGTGGTGTTCGGCGGCCAGGGGCAGGGCGGTGTCTTCGGTTTCGACGCCGATGAATTCGACCGGAACGCGGTGCGTGCCCTGGTGCAGCAACTGGAAGTAGGCGTGTTGGCCGTCAATGCCCAGACCGCCCCAGAGGATGGGGCCGGTGCCGGTGTCGGCGGGTTGGCCGTCTTTGCGGGTGCGTTTGCCGTTGCTTTCCATGTCCATCTGCTGCACGAAGGGCGCAAAACGCACCAGGCGGCTGGGGTAGCAGCTGAGCAGTTGGGTGGGGCAGTTCAAGAAGTTGCGGTTCCACACGCCGCACAGCGCCAGGATGACGGGCAGGTTCTGCCCCAGCCGTGCGCTGCGAAAGTGCGCGTCCATGGCCTGGCCACCGGCCAGGAATTCGCGGAACGCCTGCGCGCCGATGGCCAGCGCCAGCGGAAGGCCCAGCGCGGACCACACCGAGTAGCGGCCACCCACCCAGTCCCAGAAGGTGAAGGTGTGCTCGGCCGGGTAACCGGCGGCGCCGGATTTCTGCGGCGCGGCGGTGATGGCCACCAGGTGCGCGCTCTGCGCACTGCCGGTGATGCCACCGTCTTCCAGCCAGCGGCGGGCGCTGGCGGCGTTGGTCATGGTTTCCTGGGTGGTGA
>DAIOEI010000271.1:0-3835 GCA_036746335.1 Hydrogenophaga sp.
ATTCCTTGATGTAGCCGTGGCCACCGAAGACCTGCTGGCACATCGTGGCGGCCTGATAACCGTTGTCGGTCAGGAAGGCTTTGACAATGGGGGTGAGGAGCGACAGCATTTCGTCCGCTTCCTTGCGCACCTTTTCATCGGGGTGGTTGTGCACCTGCTCCAGCAGCACCGAGCTGTACATGGCCACGGCGCGGCCGCCTTCCGCGTAAGCCTTGGCGGTCAGCAGCATCTTGCGCACATCCGGGTGCACGATGATCGGGTCGGCCGGTTTGTCCTTGGCCTTGGTGCCGGACAGGCTGCGCATCTGGATGCGGTCTTTGGCGTAGGCCAGGGCATTCTGGTAGGCCACCTCGGTCAGGCCCAGCGACTGGTTGCCCACGCCCAGGCGGGCGGCGTTCATCATCACGAACATGGCCTGCATGCCCTTGTGCGGCTGGCCCACCAGGGTGCCAATGGCGCCGTCGATCACGATTTGTGCGGTCGAGTTGCCGTGGATGCCCATCTTGTGCTCCAGGCCACCGCAGTAGATGCCGTTGCGCGCACCCAGCGTGCCATCGGCGCTGGCCAAAAACTTGGGCACCACAAACAGGCTGATGCCCTTGATACCAGCGGGCGCATCAGGCAGGCGGGCCAGCACCAGGTGAATGATGTTGGCGGCCATGTCGTGTTCACCGGCGCTGATGAAGATCTTATTGCCGGTGATTTTGTAGGTGCCATCGGCCTGCGGTTCGGCCTTGGTACGCATCAGGCCCAGGTCGGTACCGCAGTGCGGCTCGGTCAGGCACATGGTGCCGGTCCACTCGCCGCTGACCAGCTTGGGCAGGTACAGCGCCTTCTGCTCGGGCGTGCCGTGCGCGTGCAGCGCGGCGTAAGCGCCGTGGCTCAGGCCGGGGTACATGGTCCAGGCCTGGTTGGCCGAGTTCATCATTTCATACAGGCACTGGTTGACCACCAGCGGCAGGCCCTGGCCGCCAAACTCGGGGTCGCAGCTCAGACCGGACCAGCCGCCTTCCGTGTAGGTCTTGTAGGCTTCCTTGAAGCCGGTGGGCGTCTTGACCTCGTGTGTGGTCTTGTCCAGTGTGCAGCCCTCGGTGTCGCCGCTGATGTTGAGCGGGAAGATCACCTGCGAGGCGAACTTGCCGGCCTCTTCGAGCACGGCGTTGATGGTGTCGGCGTCCATCTCTGCGTGTTGCGGCATGGCCTGGAAGTCGGCGCTGACGTTGAGCACCTCGTGCATCACAAACTGCATGTCGCGCAGGGGCGGGTTGTAGACGGGCATGGGTGGGTCTCCTGTGTGAAATCAATGAACAATGAATCAGGCCGCCCGCACGCGTTTGCGGGGCAGCGATGGAACGGATTCGGGAGCTTGGGGACTGAAGCGGGCCACGATGCCCTCGAAGGCGGTCCAGGCACGCTGCAACGATTCGGGGCTGGCCAGGAAGCGGGCTTCGTAATGCAGGGCCAGGATCAGGGCGTGGATTTCAAACGCCATCTGGGCGGCGTCGGTATCGGCGCGCAGATGGCCCTCGGCCACCGCCATGTCGATGGCTCGGCGCATGGCCAGCAGCCAGGTGTTGACCGAGCTGGCCAGCGCATCGCGCACCGGCCCAGGGCGGTCTTCGAACTCCACCGCACCGCTGATGTAGATACACCCCGAGTCGATTTCGACCGAGGTGCGTTTCATCCAGTTGTTGAACAGGGCGCGCAGCCGCGCCAGGCCGCGCGGCGCGGCCAGGGCGGGGTAGAACACCTCGGCCTCAAAGCGCTCGTGGTACTCGCGCACCACCGAAATCTGCAGCTCTTCGCGCGATCCGAAGTGAGCGAACACGCCCGACTTGCTCATCTGCATGACTTCGGCCAGCGCACCGATGGACAAACCTTCCAGCCCGATCTGTGTGGCCAGGCCCAGCGCGGCATCCACGATGGCGGCCTTGGTTTGTTGCCCTTTTTGAAGCACACGCGACTCAGCTCGCTCTGCTTGGCGGGGTTTGACAGTTCGGGCAGTGCTCATGATGGCGGGCTGGCAAAGAAGCTCAAAGGGAGAAGGAATACCGTTTGAAGAAATAAACGAACGATCGTGCTATTTTTACCCAAAAAAAGGGCGCCTGCACAGCGCCATGAAAAAAAACGTGGGATTTGTTGACAGAAGCGTGCCGAACGCACTTCCTGAAGCGCCGAGATCGCAGCTCGTGTCAGGCCGTTGTAACCGGCAACAGCCGGTGGAGACTGTGATCCAAGTGTTCGCACGGCGGGCGCTTGAAGCCGCTGCGGGCATAACGCTGAAGGCGCCCGACACAAAAGGCGGTGATAAGGGCTGCATCAGCCTGGGCATCCACCGTGGGGGTCTGCGCGCCTTGCGCTACAGCGGCCTCACGCAGGTTCTGGCGCAGTGCCGCTTCGATCTTGTCAAAAAACAGGTTCATCCTCTGCTGCAGGCGCTCGTTCTCATGCACCAGCGCATCACCCACCATGACACGCGTCATACCCGGATTGCGCTCACCGAACTGCAACAGCAAGGCCACCAGCTTGCGGGAACGGCCCACAGCGTCGCTCTCGCGTTCCCCGAGCTGGTTGATCAACCCAAAAACCGACTCTTCAATGAACCCGATCAGGCCCTCGAACATCTGGGCTTTGCTGGCGAAATGGCGGTACAGCGCGGCTTCGCTGACCGACAGGCGGGCGGCCAGCGCGGCGGTGGTGATGCGTTCGCCTCCCGGTTGCTCCAGCATGCCAGCCAAGGCCTGCAGAATCTGGATTCGACGCTCACCCGGTTTGGGCCGCTTGCGCGCCGTGGGCGCATCGGAGGCCACTCTGTCCGGGCCGGGCGCGTCGGAACCGTCGGTGTCTTCGAAGGGGGCGCTGGAAGTCATGGACAAAATGGATGGCCGAGCGTTTGGGCAATTCTCGCACGGGTCCTGAGCACTCAGTGCGAACGGATCATGGTGCCAAAAGGCTGGTTGCCCAGCACCTCCAGCAGCAGCGCATGGGGAACCCTGCCATCGATGATGTGCACCGCGTTCACACCACTCTTGGCCGCGTCCAGCGCCCCGGCGATCTTGGGGATCATGCCGCCGCTGATGGTGCCGTCTTCACACAGCTCGTCGATGCGGCGTGGCGTCAGTTCGGTCATGAGGTTGCCGTCTTTGTCGAGCACACCGCGAATGTTGGTGAGCATGAGCAGCTTTTCGGCCTGCAACACGGTGGCCAGCTTGGCGGCCACCACATCGGCGTTGATGTTGTAGCTCTCGTTGTTTTCGCCGAACCCAATGGGGCTGACCACGGGAATGAACTGGTCGTCCTGCAAGGCCTTGACCGCGCTCGGGTCGATGCTGACGATGTCACCCACCTGGCCCACGTCGTGTTCCTGCTCGGGGTTCTGCTGGTCGGCCAGGCGCAGCTTGCGGGCGCGGATCATGGCGCCGTCGCGCCCGGTCAGGCCCACCGCCTTGCCGCCGGCCTGGTTGATCAGTCCCACAATGTCCTGCTGCACCTCGCCGGCCAGCACCCACTCGACCACCTCCATGGTCTCGGCATCGGTCACGCGCATGCCCTGGATGAATTCGCCTTTTTTACCCAGGCGCTTGAGCAGGGTTTCGATCTGCGGGCCGCCGCCGTGCACCACCACCGGGTTGATGCCCACCAGCTTGAGCAGCACCACGTCTTCGGCAAAGTCCTGCTGCAAGGCGGGATCGGTCATGGCGTTGCCGCCGTATTTGATGACCATGGTTTTGCCGTGGTACTTGCGGATGTACGGCAGGGCCTGGGCCAGAATTTCGGCTTTTTCGCGCGGCTGGATGTGGCTGAGTTCGACGGGGGTGTGGGTCAGGGTCATGGC
>DAIOEI010000272.1:0-1475 GCA_036746335.1 Hydrogenophaga sp.
GCTGGGCGCGCGCTTGCAGCAGGGCTGCCTGCGCGCTGCGTGCGCTGGTGTTGGCCTGCAGCGCCTCGGTCACGAGTGCGGTGAGCGTGGGGTCGTTGAAATGCTGCCACCAGGCCGCCAAGGCGGTGGCGGGTTGCCCGGGTGCGGCGGATGCCGTGGCACCTGACCAAGCAGCGGGCACCGGGGTCTCGGGCAGAGCGGCGCCGGGCTGGGCCAAGCTGGCACAGGCCGACAGCAGCGCGCTGGCCAGCAGCGCCAGGGCCAGGCTTGGCCGGTGAGCCGGTGGTGTGGGAGTGGAGTTGGGTTTCATGGTGTTCAATCAGCATACGTTGTATGCCGTGCCCCGATTGTGCGCAGGCGCACCCAACCGAGCGTGACTGTGGGGTGAAGTTCCGGTAAAGCGCACCCAGAGCAACCCGCCAGCACCGGGGTGCGCCGCACATCACGCCTGCGCGTGGGCCTACGTTGTGGGACGTGTACGCCGCGAAGATGAGCGAGTGTGTCGAAGTTGCGCCAGATTGGGACGAGGCGGCCCAATCGGCGTCAGTTGATGAGGTCGATCAGCGCATCAGTTGGTCAGTGTCGAGTTCAGCACGTTTCTGCTGTTTGCGGTTTTGTGTAAGCCCTCAGTTAAGAAACTTCGTCCAGTTCCCGATGTTGTAAACCTCGCGGTAACCGTTTTTCTTCAGCACCAGCTTGGCCATACCGCTGCGTGTGCCGCTGGCGCAGCACAACACCACCGGTGCCGTTTTGGGAATTTCGGCCAACCGTTGGCTCAGTTCGGACAGCGGAATGTTGACCGTTCCCGGCGCGTTCGCTTGGGAAAATTCTTCGCTCGAACGCACATCAACCAACAACGCGCCTTGCTTTTGAAGCGCGGGAAGCAGGGCAACAATGCGCCTTGCGTTCCACCATTTGTAGCCAAACCACAGCGCCAAGGCCAGGAGAGGCCAGTAGTTGGCCAAAAAGCCTTGAATACCCATGTTGTTCCTTAGTGGGGGGAGTATTGAAATTTTGATTCTCGCAGCAAATGGCGGCATGTGCAGGCCAGTGGCTGTGTGATCAGCGGCGCGGTCGAGTGCTATCGGCGACACGCACAGCACTTGCCGCTGCAACTGGTCTATGGCTAAAATCCTCTTTTATTTTTCTATGACTTACGCATAACCGCCATGGCGTTGCAGCTTCGCTTTGCCGTAGTTTTCTACTTTCTGTGGTTTCTCGCCTAGCTCAGACAGCTTTGGGTAAGTCTTATTTTTACTGCTCCCAGGAGGAGTTCATGCGCATCACCACCCCCATCGTAGTGGCCATGCTGGTGGCCCTCAGCCCCTTGTCGCACGCCCAAAGTCAAAAGCCTGGCTTGTGGGAGCACAGCAGCACTGTGCATGCGCACGGCGGGCAAATGTCCCAGCAAATGGCCGAGATGAAGAAGCAAATGGCCGGTCTTCCCCCCGAACAGCGCAAGGCTATGGAGCAGA
>DAIOEI010000272.1:1575-3815 GCA_036746335.1 Hydrogenophaga sp.
ATGGCCGGTCTTCCCCCCGAACAGCGCAAGGCTATGGAGCAGATGATGGGCCTGTCGGTGGCCTCAGACGGGCAAACCATCTCGGTGAAGCACTGCATTACGCCTGAAGAAGCTGCAAAAGCCTGGTTACCCAGCCACGACGAGGAATGCAAATACACCATTACCCAACGCACGGCATCCTCGGTAAAAGCCAAATTTGTGTGCTCGGACGAGGGTAAAAGCTCGGGAGAAGGGGTGGTTCACTTCAAAGGCGACAACGCCTACAGTGGCAAGTACAACGTCAACACGCTGGTTGACGGAAAACCAGAACGCATGGAAATGACCCAGACGGGCAAATGGCTGTCTGACCAGTGCGGCAACTTCAAACCTGTTCAGTCCACGCGCTGAACGGCCAGCTTTGGGGCTGCGGTATCGAGCCTATTGATCCAGCCCTGTGAATTCAGCGTCTCTACCCTGGCCTATTCCTCGACACCTTCCGCAAGCAGGAGATGGGGTGAAGTTCCAATAAAGCTTGCTTGTGGGAAGCTGTGTGCCGCACGCGCACACCAGCCCGTCGCTATCCGGCCATCAGGCCGCCAAGGCGGTGGCCTTTATGTGGTCCAGCGTCTGAAACAGCTGGTCCACCTGCGCGCTGGTGAAAAGGCCATCTGGCCCTTGTGGTGCGTAGCCGGTGAACGGCGGTTCGTAGAGCAGGGCCGGGTGCATCACGCCGCGCTCGGTCAGGTGGTTCACCACCAGGTTCAGAAACTCCATCTGGTTGCTGCTCAGCGTTTTGTCTTGCAGAAAACCGCTCAGCGCCTCGGTGGCGGCCTGCCGGTCCAGCCCCACCAGCGAGCGCACAAACAGGCCCAGCCCGTGCGACTCGGTGGCGGCGCGCTCGAACTCTTGCGCGGTGCCGGTGCCGCTGGCGGCCAACATGCGGTCCAGCTCGGCCAAGTCGGCGGGCGTGAGCGGCAGGTTGCGGCGCAGTTTGTGCAGGGCCATGTGGTCTTCGTGTGCGCGCAGAAAAGCGCGCACCTTGGTGCGAAAGCGCTCAAAGTCGCCCGCGCTGCCGCCCAACGGCAACACCACCTCTGAAAGCTCGCCCAGTTGGTCTTCAAAATCGGTGTAGAGCTGCTTGCGGGCGGTCTTGTCGATCAGCTTGATCAAGCCCCGCAGGTGGCGCCGCGCCTGCTCCAGCATAGGCAGCGTCACGTCCTCCCACCAAGCCTCACCCGCCACGGCCTCCAGCAGCACCGCGTGCTTTTGCACTTCAGGAATGTTGCCCAGCTCTTGCAGCCGGGCGGCGATGTCGCGCACCTTCTGCGCCAGCCGCTCAAAGCCCGGTTCTGCGTTCAACACACCCAATTGCAGCCGCAGCACCAGCAGGTCGAAGCGTTTGGCGTCTTCGTCTTCGTCGCGTACAGCGCTCGGCAAGCCCGCGAGGTGTACGCCCACCTCCACCAACTGCTCGCCGCTGGGGCGCACCCAGGCGGCAGGCGCGGCCCAGGTTTCCACCCACTGGCGCTGGGGCCGCACCACAAAATTGTCCAGGCTCATGCCCGCCACGATGGTCTGCAACAGCTTGGCGGTGTCGCGCCGCAGGCCGACTTCGGTCAGCCGAATCTCGCCGCCTGCGTCTGCGTCGCCCGCGTGTTCGCCAGTGGCGGCCAGCCGTTCGTCCAGCGCCCCAACCAAGGCCAGCCGCGTGTTGAACAAACGTTGCCCCAGCGGCTGCGCCAGCGCGCCGTCGCTGCCTTCCAGGTTCTGGCTGAAAAACTCCAGGTTCTGGCAAAAGTCGAACACCAGAAAGTCGGCTTTGTCTTGCCCCGGGCCAAACAGGTCTTTGCACAAGCGCGTGCCGCGCCCCAGCATCTGCCAAAACTTGGCCTTGGACCGCACCATTTTGAACAGCACCAAGTTCACCACCTCGGGCACGTCGATGCCGGTGTCCAGCATGTCCACCGAAATCGCGATGTGCGGCGCCTTGTCCTTCACGGAAAAGTCGTCGATCAGGCTCTGCGCGTAGTCGGTCTTGAAGGTGATCACGCGCGCAAACTGCCCTTTGTGGTGCGGGTAGTTGGCGTTGAAGCGCTCGGCAATGAACTCGGCGTGCGCGTGGTTCTTGGCAAAAATGATGGTTTTGCCCAGCCGGTCGCCGCCCGCCACCTTGTGGCCCCGGGTCATCAGCGTTTGCAGCACCTTGTCCACCGTGTCCTGGTTGAACAGCCACTGGTTCACCGCTTCGGCGTTCACCTCGT
>DAIOEI010000273.1:0-3814 GCA_036746335.1 Hydrogenophaga sp.
GCGCTCTACGAGCTGGCCGAGTCGATCAAGGCGCAGGGCATCATGCAGCCCATCCTGGTGCGCAAGTTGGCCGATGGCCCGAACGCCGGCAAGTACGAAATCATCGCGGGCGAACGCCGTTTCCGCGCCTCCAGGCTGGCCGGGCTGGACAGCGTGCCGGTGCTGGTGCGCGACGTGCCCAACGAGGCGGCCGCTGCGATGGCGCTGATCGAAAACATCCAGCGCGAAGACCTCAACCCGCTGGAAGAGGCGCAGGGTCTGCAGCGGCTGGTGAAGGAGTTTGGCCTCACGCACGAGCAGGCCGCGCAGGCCGTGGGTCGTTCGCGCTCGGCGGCTTCGAACTTGCTGCGCCTTTTGCAACTCGCCGATCCGGTGCAGACCATGCTGATGGCGGGCGACATCGACATGGGCCACGCGCGCGCGCTGCTGGCGCTGGAGAAGGTGGCGCAGATCACGGCGGCCAACCAGATCGCGGCCAAGAAGATGTCGGTGCGCGAGGCCGAGAGCCTGGTCAAGAAGATCGGCGCCGAGTTCAACCTGGTGCCGCAAAAGCCGACCAAAGAAAAGTCGCGCGACATTCGGCGGGTGGAAGAAGAGCTGTCCGACCTGCTGATGGCCGAGGTCGAGGTGCGGGTGAAAAAGCGCGTCAAGCGCCACGGCCGGGTGGAGGAGCAGGGCGAGTTGGCGATCCAGTTCGGCTCGCTCGACGAGCTCAATGGTCTGATCGACCGCTTGCGCGCTGGGCGCTGAGAGGCCCCGCCTGAGGCCTGAATGACACGACAGCGGGATTGCGTCACGGCCAATCCGTCAAAAGTAATATAAAAAAGACTCTGCAACGCATATGAAGCTCACCAAAGGCACTATTTGAGCGGCGTACTCAACGCTCTCGGTAGGGCCGCTGACATGACGCATGGCGTTATTCAGCGAAGGTTTAGCTCATGAAAGGCAAGTGCAGAGATGAAAAACGGACATGAATGGCGTGCGGTGGCTTGGGCCATTGGCGGTGGTTTGTTGTGGGCCTCGGCCGCGCAAGCCGGTGTGACCACCGATCGGCATGGCAACGTCGGCTACGACACAGCCGCCGAATGTGATGCGGCGGTGGCCAACGGCACAGCCCGCTTCTACGAACCCTTTACTTCCCATCCGCCCTTGCCCCGCGCGGGCGAGGTGGACGTCAAGGTGATGAAGCTCTCGGACTTGACGGCCGCCACGCTCAAGGCACAGCAGCTGGGTTACGACGCAACGCAATACACCCGCGGCGCCTGCGACCTCGGGGTCGGCCGCTCGCAAGGCCGCGATGGAGCCAGCCGGGAACTGATCGGCAAATACGTGCCGTTTGCCCCGACCATGTCGGTCAATGTGTACTTTGACAGCCAGGGCAGTATGGTCCGTGCAACCATGCAAAAGTGCGACAACCACTTCAGCGGTGCGCTGCCGCGCCCGGTCGGTGCACCGGCTGCCGTGAGTGTGGTGCCGCAGACGGATTGTTATGCCAACGTGCAGATCCCCGCGCAGTTCGAGACCCGCACCGAACAGGTGCTGAAAGTGCCGGTCACCACGCGCCAGGAGGTTGTGCCAGCCGTGTACAAGACCATCACGGAACAGGAACTGGTCAAGCCCGAGATCCGGCGCCAGATTCCGGTGCCGGCCACCTACAAGACCATCACCGAAGAGGTGGAGGTCAGCCCGGCCAGTTTCCGGGAAGAGCCGGTACCGCCCACGTTCAAGATGGTCGAAGAAGCCGTGGTGCTCACACCGGCCAGCTCGCGCATCGAGATCGTTCCGGCCACCTACAAGACCGAGACCGAGCAGATCCTGGTCAGCCCGGAACGCAAGGAGCTGCGCGTGATTCCCGCCCAGTACGCGGAGAAGACGGAGCAGGTGATCGAGCGCCCGGCCAGCAAGCGGCTGGACGTGGTGCCCGCGACCTACAAGACCGAGACCGAGCAGGTGGTCGTGCGGGCCGAGTCGGTGCGTTACGAGCCGATTGTGTTGCCCATGCGCATCGTCACCGAGCAGGTGGTGCGCGAGGCGGCGTCCCAGCGACTGGAGGCGCAAGCGCCTCAATTGCGCACCGTGACCGAGCGGGTGCTGGTCAAGGCCGCCAGCCAACGCCTGGTGGAGGTGCCCGCAGAGTTTGAAACCATCACCGAGCGGGTGAAGGTCTCGGAGTCCACCCGCGAGTGGAAGCGGGGCCGGGCCTGGGTGGGGCAGGCGCTGGATGTGCGGCCCTTGCGCGGCTTCTCCGTGGGCACCGATGGCACCGTGGATGGCGTGCGTGTCGAGGCAGCGGCCCGACCGGGTTCGCTGGCCACCGTCTACACCGGCGACACGGCGGCGAACAACCGCGACCTGGATGACGACGTGATGTGTCTGGTAGAGGTACCCGCTCAGTACGAGACCATCACCCGTCAGGTGCTTCGCCGCCCGGCCTCCGTGCGCGAAGAGATCATTCCCGCCGAGTACACCACCATCACCCGCCAGGTGCTGGACAAGGAGGCCACGGTGCAAGAAATTGCGCTGCCCGCGACCTTCCAGAGCATTGCCCGCCAGGAGATCGATGTCGAGAAACTGCGCAGCCTGGGTTATCGCTTTGACGATGCGGGCCGTCTGGTGGCCACCCCTGGCGGGGAGCGCGTGTTGCGCGCGTCCGAGATCAACGCCACAGCGGGTGCCCTGGCGGCCGCTTCGGGCGCAGGCCAACTGGGCGATCACGCTTATGTGCGCGAAATCAAAATCCCCGCACAGTACCGCACGGTGACGCGCGAAGTGGTGGCCACCCCGGCCACCGTCCGCGAAATTGAAGTGCCCGCCACCTACCGCACGGTCACCCAGCGGGTGGTCAGCGAACCAGCCCGGACCGAAGAGATGGTGATCCCGGCGGTGTACGAGACGGTGACCCGGCAGGTGGTGGATCAGCCCGCGACGCAGCGCGCAATCCCCATTCCGGCGGTGATGGGTAAAGTGCAGCGGCGTGTGGTGGACCAGCCTGCAACCACGCGCCAGATACCGGTGCCAGCGGTGACCAAGACGGTGGAGCGCCAGGTGATTGACACACCGGCCACGTTCCGCGAGGAGATTGTGCCGGCGGTGTACAAAACGGTGACGCGACAAGTGGTGGACCAGCCTGCGACCACACGCGACGTCGAGGTGCCCGCACAGTACGAAACGCTGAGCTACCAGTTCAAGCTGCTTGATGCCCGCACCGAACGGCGCGCCGTGCTCTGCGATACGAACGCAACACCCGTCAAAATCCGGGAAATTCAGTCGGCCTTGCGCAAAGCGGGCTTCAATCCAGGCCCCATCAACGGGGTGCTCCGGGCTGCGACCATGCGGGCAGTTAACCAGTATCAGCGGGCCAACAACCTGCCCGTGGACGGTTTTCTGAACCTGGAAACAGTCAAGGCGCTGAACGTATCGCCGCACTGAGGCCTCTAGCGTCCGCACCACGAGCCCGGCGCCTGTAAAGGCGCCGGGCTTTTTTTGCATGGCGTTGCGGAACACGGACCCTTGCTTTTTGGCATGAGGTTATGCGGGTTTTGCATGTAACTTGCCGGTAACTGACTCGGAGCTTTCATAAAATCGAGGGTTCTGGCCGACACGCGGACCAAAACCCGGGTTCATCCGCCCGCCTTTTGCCCATCCGGCTGCCCTGCCACCCGCAGCACAGCCCCAAGCGCCGACCGCCCCGTTTTGTCACCGGGGGACTTCTTGCCGCCGCCCGCCCCGCCCCAGGGGCCAGCGGCTGCGGGTGCCCCGGGTGCTCGCCGCTTTTTTACTTCTGGAGTCTTTCCCATGAACTCTCCCGTGATGC
>DAIOEI010000274.1:0-3805 GCA_036746335.1 Hydrogenophaga sp.
CCAACGCCACCTTCCAGCCCTTCCTGGTCTACAGCTGCGTGGCCCTGATGTACTTCGCGCTGTGCTTCCCGGTGAGCCTGACCGCGCGCCACCTCGAAAGGAAAATGAATGTGGCACGGTGAGCACCCCCCTGCGTCGCTCCGCGCCTTCCCCCCAGGGGAACGAAACCAGCGGCCGGGCCAAGCCCGTTCCGCGGTTTCCCCGGATTCGACTCCCCCTCTGCTGGAGCCCACACTGTGAACACGCTCGCCGACCAAATTTCACTCAGCCCCATCGTC
The DNA here is from genome assembly GCA_036746335.1 of Hydrogenophaga sp. Classification (GTDB taxonomy): domain Bacteria; phylum Pseudomonadota; class Gammaproteobacteria; order Burkholderiales; family Burkholderiaceae_C; genus Hydrogenophaga. Next base: position 279 of record DAIOEI010000274.1, read on the forward strand.
GACATCCGGCAACTGCGCAAATCGTTTGGCAGCAACGAGGTGCTCAAGGGCATCGATCTGGAGGTGAAAAAAGGCGAGGTGATCGCCATCATCGGCAAGAGCGGTTCGGGCAAGAGCACGCTGCTGCGTTGCATCAACGGCCTGGAGGTGTTCCAGGCGGGCAGCCTGAGCGTCGACGGCCAGCCGCTGCTGCACGACAACGCCGCCGCCATGCGCGCGCTGCGCCAGCACGTGGGCATGATCTTCCAGCAGTTCAACCTGTTCCCGCACCTGAGCGTGGGCCGCAACGTGATGCTGGCGCCCGGCCTGGTGAAGAAGACCGACACCACCAGCGGCGAGCAGCGCGCGCGCCAGCTGCTGGAGCGCGTCGGTCTGGCTGAAAAATTCGATGCCTTCCCCGATCAACTGTCGGGTGGTCAGCAACAGCGGGTGGCCATCGCCCGGGCATTGGCGATGGAACCCAGCGTGCTGCTGTGCGACGAGATCACCAGCGCGCTGGACCCCGAACTGGTGGGCGAGGTGTTGCGGGTGGTGGAGTCGCTGGCCGATGACGGCATGACACTGCTGATGGTCACGCACGAGATGAGCTTTGCACGCAAGGTGAGCGACCGCGTGATCTTCATGCACCAGGGTCGGGTGCACGAGATGGGTCCACCCGACCAGCTCTTTGGCCGACCCCAGACGCCGGAGCTGCGCCAGTTCCTGTCGTCGATCACGGACTGAACAGCACCCACACCACCACCAGCGAGGCCAGCGTCACCGGTACACCGGTGAGCGCGTGGCGCTTCCAGTCCAGCTCGACGCCCTCTTTGGCCGCCAGGTCGGCCACGATCAGGTTGGCGATCGAGCCCACCAGCAGCAGGTTGCCGGCAAAGGTGCTCACCAGCGCCAGCAGCACACCGGCCTGCTGCGGGTCGGCCCCCAGGTGCGGCAGCAGCAGCATGACCGCTGGCACGTTGGACACCAGGTTGGACAACACCGCGCCCAGCACCAGCAGGGTGCCCGGATCGGTCAGGTGCACGTCCTGCGCGGCGAGCCAGGCCACCGCCTCGCCAGCCAGCCCGGTCTGCCCGAACGCGTGGTTGACCACGAACAGACCGATGAACAGCAGCAGCAGCTGCCAGACCACAAACCCCATCACCTCGGCCGAATGGAAACGGCGCGACAGCAGCAACAGGGCCGCACCCACCAGTGCGGCGACCTCGCGGTTCCAGTCGGTGAGCAGGAACACACCCATCAACGCAGCGGCCACTGCCAGGCCCTTGGCGGTCTGCCAGCGGTCGAAGGCCGGTGCCTCGTCGACCTGCAACCGCACGCCCAGCGGCCGCCGCAGCTCGGGCGCGCCGGCACGCGCGCCAGGGCCAAAGGCCAGCCAGGCCCACAGCAGGAGCAGGCTGACCACCACCGGCACCACTGCTGCCCGCAGGTAGTCGCCAAAGTGCAGTTGCAGCACCGAGCCGATCAGCATGTTCTGCGGGTTGCCGATCAGTGTGGCGGCCGAACCGATGTTGGCCGCGCAGGCCAGGCCGATCAGGAACGGGATCGGGTTGAGCCCGCGCTGCAGACACAGGCGGGCCACCACCGGCGTCATGGCCAGGCAGATGATGTCGTTGGAGAAGATGGCCGAGAGCCCACCGGCCACCGCGATCAGCGCCGCCAGCAGACCGGCGCGCGACAGCGGCAGCGCGCCCACGCGGCGCGTGACCTCAGTGTAGAAGCCGCCCAGGCGCATCTGCGCCGACACCACCATGAAGGCGAACAGCAGCACGATGGTGGGCAAGTCCACCGAACGGGCCGCTTTTTCCAGCGGCATGCCGGTGAGGGCGATCACCGCGATCGCGCCGAGCAGGGCGACGCCCGAACGATCCAGTTTCAGCCGCGGCAGGCCGCCCAGGAACATGCCGAGGTAGACCGTGGCAAAAACCGCCACCACGCCCCAGTCAAGAACGGGAAGCCCCATCACATCGGGCAGCGTTCCCCCGTTCACGGTGGGTCAGCTGTCAGCAACAAGGGGCCGTACCAAGCCTGTAACCGACTGCCCGTGTTGTCGGTGTCGGTCATCAAGGCGACGGACACAAGTGGCCCAGGCTCTTCACCAAAAGCCCGGATGAAGTCGGCTCGCACATCGCGCTCGTGCTCGCGCCAGACGCCCAGATGGTCAGACCCTGTCTCCAGAACCCACTTGCGGATGCGGTCGGTGCGGGGATGGGACACCACCGCCTCCACGGGGTGTTTGGGACTCCATACATACATCAGCGTGGCGTAAGGCAGTTCTTCACCCGTCAGCATCCGGCTTAATTCGGACATTCGATGCGCCCGGGGCGACAGGCGCGAACGGTCGCCGTCGAATGCCAGAAGCACCCGCACCGGCGAATCGTCTCCCTCGGTGGTGGACACGTCAGCGTCAGGCGGCAGGGTGTCGGTCATCCAGGAGAACCGCAGGCGCCCCACCGCCGGCAATGGCGGCTGCAAGCGCTGGCGCAAGATGCTCACCGACCGATCGGCCTGCACGCGCAGTGCTGCCCGACCATCGTGCAGCACAGGCAGGAAGGGCGCAACCGATTTACCCGGCAGGGGGAACAGCATCCAAGGCGATCGGGTGTCGGGTGTGCTCAGCAAATCGGCTGCGGACAGCATCGAAACAGGCCCTTGCTGGGCTGTTCTCCGGGCTGCCGGTTCAGCCGCAGGCTCCTCGGGATCCCCCACACCCATACCCGCACACGCAGCGAGCAAGACAGCCACACAAGGCAGCACCCACCGCCAAAACACCCGGAGGCGCCCGCAGATCCAACCTTTTATTGCCCACCCAACATGCTTCAACGTGCACCTCGGCCCATGATGTTGCAGCGATTGTCCCTCAAGCAAAGGCGGCACCTGTCGCCCATTTCTCATCCACTTTCCGATCCAAGTTGACTACACTTAACTGCTCTATCTGAACGGGAGATGTCGCATGAAATGGTCACGTTTTCTATCAGGCTCCGCTGCAGCGCTGCTGACCGTCCTGCTGACCGGCTGCCTGCCCATCCCGGTGATCGATATCGATCCCGGCACGGTGCGCGCGAATCAGACTTTCACCGCCGACGGGACCGGAACGATTGTCTCGAACGTGCCGCAAGGCACCGTGGTCATGTCCTACAGCTGGGACTTCGGCGATGGGACCGAGCGCCGGGGGAAAACAGTCCAGCACACTTACCGCCAGGCCGGGACCTACACCATCAGCCTGACCGTGGTCGACAGTGCCGGGCGCGATGCCTCCACGGAAGAGACCATCACCGTGCAGGCGGCCTTGCCGCCAACCGAAGAAGACGCCACCGAGCCTGAAGAAGACAGCAACGAGGAAGACCCGGAGCCAGAAGATCCTCAGTGAACATTGGGCCTGCTGTCTTGATCAAAGCAGGACCCCACCAACATCCAACCAACCGCTTCGGCGGTTTTTTTGCGCCGGCGGATGTACTTCGTCGATGACTGAGCTTGAGGATCTCAAGGCGCTAAAAACAAACCCCGCACGAAGCGGGGTTTGTTGAAAG
>DAIOEI010000275.1:0-3803 GCA_036746335.1 Hydrogenophaga sp.
GACAACAGGCTGGTCTGGATGCCGAGGAAGGACTCGGTCTCGCCCCGCCCGGTGGCCGGCAGCCAGCCCAGCATCACCGCAAACACCATGATGAGCATCAGGCCGACCCAGAACGAGGGCAAGGAAAAACCCAGGATGGAGCCGGCCATGATGGTGCGCGAGGCGGGGTGCTCGGGCTTGAGCCCGGCGAACATGCCCAGCGGCAGCCCGACCAGAATGGCCATGAGCAGGGCCACCAGCGCCAGCTCCATGGTGGCGGGCATGCGGCTGAGGATCAGCTGGATGGCGGGCTGGCCGTGCACGAACGAATGCCCCAGATCCCCTTGGGCCACTCCCTTGAGGAAGTACCAGAACTGCTCCCAGATGGGTTTGTCCAGCCCGAGCGCGGCCGCTGTGGCCTCGATGGCCTGCTGGTCCATGTCGGGCGAGATCAGCATCCAGATCGGGTCGCCGATGACGTTCACGCCAAAGAAGACGAGCACCATCATCACCACGATGACCAGCAGGGCCTGGCCGATGCGACGTATCAGGAAGGAGAGCATGTGGGTTTCTCTGGGGACTCACGTCACAGATGCGCCGCACCCTGGCCAGAGACCAGGGCGAGCGGGAACAGATCAGCGGCGGGAGATGCCCGTGGCCAGGGTGTACTCGTCGGCCCGGGCTTCCACCTTGAAGCCCTTGCGCGAGGCCCAGACGTTGGTCTGGTAGTGCGAGGGGATGATGGCGAAGTCGTTGAACGCGATCTCGGACGCTTCGGCCAGCAGGGCGGCGCGCTTGGTGTCGTCCACAGTGGCTGCGGCTTCGGTCAGCTTGGCGTCCAGCGCCGGGTTGCTGTAGCGCCCGCGGTTGGCCGCACCGGAGCCCTTGGAGCGGTCAAAGGTGCCCATGAGGGCACGCAGCGGGCCCAAGGTCTCACCGGTCGTAGCACCCCAGCCCAGCAGCATGAAGGAAAACTCGGGTTGGCCGTTGGCCCCGGTGGAGGCGCGGGTGAAGAAGTTGGCAGGCGGGATGGTTTCGATCTCGGTGTCGATACCCAGGCGGGTGAACATCTGGGCCACCGCCTCGATGATCTTGGTGTCGTTGGTGTAGCGGCCGTTCGGGCCGTGCATCTTCATCTTGAAGCCGTTGGGGTAGCCCGCGTCGGCCAGCAGCTTGCGGGCGCCAGCGAGGTCGAATCCGGTGGGTTGCAGCTTCTGCGAGGTGCCGAAGAAACTCTTGGGCAGCACCTGTTCGGCCGGAACGGCGGCACCATCCATCAGGCGCTCGACGATGGCCGGGCGGTTGATGGCCATGGACAGGGCTTGGCGCACGCGACGATCGAGCAACGGGTTCTTGATGGGCGAGCCGTCCTTGGCGGTGATGAAGGGGCTGGTCTCACGGAACTGGTCCATGTGGAAATAGATGACCCGGTTGGACAGCGTCTCGGCGATTTCGATGTTGGCGTCGCCCTTCAGGCGCGGGATGTCAGTGGGTGGCACGCCGTCGATGACGCTCACATCGCCGGCGAGCAAAGCCGCCACCCGGCTAGGAGCGGAGGCGATGAAGCGTTTGGTCACCGTTTCCCACTCGGCCTTGGGGCCCCAATACGCGTTGTTGCGCGCCAGAACCACCCGGTCAGCCGGTTTGAATTCGGAGAACTTGTAGGGGCCGGTGCCCCCGAGGCAGCGCAGGGCGTTGAAATCTTCGGTGGTTGTGGATTCGGCGCACTTTTGCGAGACGATGGAGAACCCGGACAGGTTGATGGGCACCAGCGGCGCCGGACTGGCGGTCTTCACGCGGATGGTGTGGCTGTCCACTTTCTCAAACTGCATGCCCGCTATGAAGGGCGCAAAGTTGGACGGGGAGCGCGGCACATTGGGCAGGCGCTTGACTGTGGCCAGCACGTCGTCGGCCGTGAAATCGCTGCCGTCGAAGAATTTGACGCCTTTGCGCAGCTTGAACTCCCAGGTCAGCGGGTCCACGGTGCGCCAGCTCTCGGCCAGCCCGGGGCGGGGCTTCTGGTTCACGTCCTGCCCCACCAGCGCCTCAAAGACATGGCGCGCCAGCATGTTGTTGGGCGAGAGGTTGTGGTAGTGCGGGTCCAGCGAGCTGGGCTCGGCCGCCAGGCCGATGTTGAGGTTTTGCGCGGCGCTCCACAAAGGGGCCATGGTGAGGGCGCATGCGGCGGCGAGCAGGTGGGTACGGGCCATGATTTTTCTCCTGGGGAGGGTGAGCAAGGGGAACAATCGGAGTCTAGGAACCCTGCCCGGGTCCTGACATGCGGACATACCCGGGTAAAATATGCATGAATAATTCAGATAAATTCTTTTTTGTAATGAATCTGAGCCAAAAGCAGCTGCGCCTGTTCATCACCACCGCCCAGGCCGGGCACATCACCCAGGCCAGCGAGCGCTTGGGCATCAGCCAGCCCACCCTGACCCGGGCGCTGGCGCGGTTCGAGTCGGAACTGGGGGTCGTGCTGTTTCACCGCACGACGCGCCGCCTGGCTTTGACGCCCGAGGGCCAGCGGTTCCTGCCCGTGGCCCAGCGCCTGCTCAATGAAATGGAAGTCGCTTGTGAAGTGCTGCAGGGCGGCTCCGACGACATCACGGGGCGGGTCAGTCTGACCATGGGCAGCACCGTTGGCGGTACCCTCATGCCGTCCCTGCTGAAAATGTTCATGCGGCGCTACCCTGGCGTTCGGGTCCGGGTGGTGGAAAGTTACGGGGTGGAGACCACCCAGGCCGTGCGCGCTGGTGAAGTCGATCTGGGTATCGGCACGCCGCAGGGCGACATCGCTGGCCTGCAATGCGATCTGCTGCTGCAAGCGCCGCTGGGCATCGTCTACCGGCGGGATCAGTACAAGATCCCCGACGGCAGTCTGGAAACGTTGTCCAACCTGCCGATCCTCAAGGAAGGGCCGAACAGCAGCATCATCGATCTGCTGCGCATCAATGGCTCGCCCATCGTCTCCATGATGTCCAAGGGTATCGACGTGACCAGTCTGACCATGCAACTGGCCTTGGTGCAGGCCGGCATGGGGGTGGCGGTGCTGTCTGCGCTGGCGGCCTCGCACCCGCAGGCGGTGGATCTGGGCTTCACGCTGCTGGCGCCCCCCATCGAGCGCCCCGTGTTCCTGATGCAGCGCACCGACCGCCCCACCAGCCCGGCGGCGGCCGCGCTGGCGCAGGTGTTTGTGAGAGACCTGCACCTCGTCGATTTGCGACCGGAGGTCAAGCTGTCCTGAGACGGCCCGCATGGGCTGCGCCGACGCCAGCCCTGGAGCTGGGGCCACAGCAGGCGCCCATCTGCCCTTGCCTGGCTTCAATACAACAGGTAAGCCGCCCGCTCCGCCCGCCAGGCCGCCTCGTCCGCGCTGGCCAAAACGTCCAGGTCTTGCGGGCTGGCACCCGCGTTGTCCACCCACTCCCGCAGCGCAGGCCCGCCGTTGATGAGGTCAATCGCCAGGCGGTCGTGTTCGTACTCGTAGGGAAAGTCGCGCCAGAGCGGGTAGTCGGGCTGCTGCAGGCGCAGCGCCTTGAAGGCCAGCGCTTGCAGGCGCCAGGGCTGAAAGGCGCTGTGGTCGTAGTGGCTCGGGTCTTCCACGTGAATCTGCAAACCGGCGCAGAGTTGGCCCACGTGTTTGTGGAAGGTGGGCTCGAACCAGCAGGGCCGCAACACGCAGCCGCCCAGCCACTGTGGCGCCAGGCGCCGCATGTCGGCGAGCAGGCGGGTGGCGTCGATGCCGGGCGCACCGAAGAGTTCGAGTGGGCGGGTGGTGCCGCGGCCTTCGCTGAGGGTGGTGCCTTCGAGCATGACGGTGC
>DAIOEI010000276.1:0-3798 GCA_036746335.1 Hydrogenophaga sp.
ACCACGGCGTGGTCTACACCGAAGCGCTGGGCGCGGCGGCCTACATCGGCCGTGCGCGCGTGGTGCCGTTGCGCAACATGGGCGCAGCGCTCTCGCCCATGAACGCGTTCCAGATCCTGCAGGGCATCGAGACCCTGGCGCTGCGCATGGACCGCATCTGCGACAACGCGGTCAAGGTCGCCACGCACCTGCAGAACCACCCCAAGGTGGCCTGGGTCAACTACGCCGGCCTGCCCGACCACAAGGACCACGCGCTGGTGCAGCAATACATGGGCGGAAGGGCCTCGGGCATCATCAGCTTTGGTCTGAAATCCAGTGATGCGATTGCGGCTGGCACGCGCTTCCAAGACGCGTTGCAGCTCTTCACGCGCCTGGTCAACATCGGCGACGCCAAGTCGCTGGCCTGCCACCCGGCCACCACCACGCACCGCCAGCTCAACCCAGACGAGATGAAAAAGGCCGGCGTGAGTCCCGACATGGTCCGCCTGTCGATCGGCATCGAGCACATCGACGACCTGATGGCCGATCTGGAGCAGGCGCTGGAACAGGTGTGATCTCCCCCTGCGCCGCTTTGCGGCTTCCCCCCAGGGGGACCACGCCCTTGGACCGGCGAAGCCGGATCTTCGGCGTGTGCTGGAATGAGGCGTGCGCTCCGATGGTAGGAGTGGAACGGCCATGCAAAACCTCCATGCCTTGCGCTTGATGTTGCTCTGGGCGGTTGGCGGTCTGGCCTTGCTGTACCTCGCGGGCTGTGCCGCTGTGTACGGTCTGCAGCGCTCGATGCTGTACCACCCGCAGCCGGCGCGGCAGGTGGCGGATTTCATGACCCTGCCGGTGGACGGCGCCTCGTTGCAGGTCAGCGTTCGCCTGCAACCCGGAGCCCCTGCTCTGCTGTACTTCGGCGGCAATGCCGAAGATGTGTCTGGAACGCTGCTGCAGTTCGCGCGCCTGTTTCCGGATCACGCGCTCTACCTGATGCACTACCGGGGGTACGGGAGCAGCACCGGTCAGCCCAGCGAAACCGCCCTGCACGCAGACGCCCTGGCGCTCTATGACCGTGTGCGGCGCGATCACGGCGAGATCAAGGTGGCGGGGCGCAGCCTGGGCAGTGGCGTGGCCGTGCGCCTGGCCAGTGAACGGCCGGTGGCCCGCCTGGCGCTGATCACGCCCTACGACAGCATTGAAAACGTCGCGGTGGAGGCCTTCCCCTGGTTACCGGTGCGCTGGCTGATCCGGGACCGCTTCGATTCGGCGGCGGTGGCCGGGCGCATCGGCGCGCCCACCACGCTGATCGCCGCCGAGCACGACACCCTCATCCGGCCCGAGCGCACGGCGCAACTGGCCCAGTCCTTTCGGCCCGGCGTGGCGCGAACCATCGACATACCCGGCGCCGACCACAACAACCTCGGCGGTTTTGCCGCGTACGAGCGCGCACTGGTGGAGGCGCTGCGGTGAACGGCGCGGCGCTTCAGCGCTCGTCGTAGCTCACCACCAGTGTGTCGGTGGTGGGCCGCGCCTGGCAGCTCAGCACAAAGCCCTTCTCGGTTTCCCAAGGCTCCAGCGTGAAGTTCTTGTCCATGCTGACAGCGCCTTGCATCACCTTGGCGCGGCAGGTGCAGCAGACGCCGCCCTTGCACGACCAGGGCAGGTCCAGCCCGGCGTTGAGCGCCACGTCCAGCACTTTTTCGTCTTTGCCCATGCGCAGCTGGTGCGGCTTGCCGTCGAGCACCACGGTGAGCGCCACTTCGCCGTCGGTGCGAATGGCCGGTTGGCCGAGCACCGCCGTCTTGCGCTGTTCGGTCGGCAGGGCTTCGAGCGTGGGTGAGGTGAAACGCTCGGTGTGCACCCGGTCGGGCCGCACGCCGGCGTCCAGCAGGGCTTTTTCGGTCGCTTCGATCATGGCCTCGGGGCCGCAGATGAAGACCTCATCCATGCTGCCCACGGGCAGCAGCGCGGCGATGATCTCGCGCACCTTGTCGCCGTCGATGCGGCCTTGCAGCAGCGGCACTTCCTGCGCCTGGCGCGAGAGCACGTGGATCAGCGTGAGACGGCCCGCGTATTGGTCTTTGAGGTCTTGCAGCGCTTCGTTGAACATCACGCTGGCCATGCGGCGGTTGCCATAGACCAGCGTGAACTTCGCGTCGGGTGATTCTTCGAGTGTGGTGGCGACGATGGACAAAATGGGCGTGATGCCCGAGCCGGCGGCAAAGCCCACGCGGTGCAGGGCGCGCGGCTTGTGGATGGTGAAGCGGCCGTCGGGCGGCATCACACGCAGCCTGTCGCCGGCCTTGAGTTTGGCGGCGGCCCAGTTGGAAAACACACCGCCTTCCACCGGGCGGATGCCCAGCGTCAGTTCACCGCGCTGGGCCAAGCGGCTGCGCGGGCTGCTGATGGAATAGCTGCGCCGCACGTCCTGCCCGCCAATGTCGGCGCGCACCGTCAGGAACTGGCCCGGTTCAAACGCGAAGGTCTCACGCAGCGGCTGCGGAATGGCCAGCGAGATCGCCACCGCGCCGGCGGCTTCCGGATCGACGCGGGCCACGGTGAGTTCATGGAAGCGGGGTGCGGCAGTCATATCGTTTTGAAGTAGTCAAAGGGTTCCAGGCAGTCCAGGCACTTGTAGAGCGCCTTGCAGGCGGTGGAGCCAAAGGGTGAGGTCTCGGTCGTGTGCTGCGATCCGCACTGCGGGCAGGCAATGGGCGCCGTGGCAACCGCCTGACGGCTGAAGCGCATCACACCGGTGGCCGGGGTGGTGCAGCGCGGCGGCGCAATGCCGTAGGCGCGCAGCTTCTCGCGCGCCGCGTCGCTCATCCAGTCGGTGGTCCAGGCCGGGGCCAGTTGCGTGACGACGCGCCCCATCGGGTGCGTCTGCTGCAGCAGGGCGCGCACATCGTCTTCGATCTGGCCCATGGCCGGGCAGCCGCTGTAGGTGGGGGTGATGACCACCTCGGGCACGCCGTCATGCCCCAGGCGCACGTCGCGCAGGATGCCCATGTCTTCCAGCGTGACGACGGGAATCTCCGGGTCGCTCAGCTGCGCCAGCGCCTGCCGCAGGGCGGCGATCACGGCTTCGGGCGCTTCGGCGGTGGCTTCGGTCATGGCCCGTTACCAGACGCCTTGCGGGTGGGCACGCGCCAGGCTCTGCATCTCGGCCAGCAGAAAGCCCAGGTGCTCCGAGTGCACGCCCACATGGCCTTGCGCCACATAGCCGGGGTGCGGCTGGTCACTGCGGGTGAGCGTGGCCTCGGTCAGCGTTTCGTTCACCAGCGCGTTCCAGGGTTCGCGCAGGCTCAGGATGTCCACGCCCGTGCCGTCTTGCGCCGCTGCGCGCTCGGCCGGACCGGGTTGCCAGAAGGCCTCGCAATAGGGCAGCAGATGGTCCACCGCCGCCTGGGCACGGCGGTGCGATTCGTCCGTTCCGTCACCCAGGCGCACCAGCCAGTCGCTGGCGTGCTGCAGGTGGTAGCGCACCTCTTTGAGCGACTTGGCGGCGATGGCGGCGAGCTGCGCGTCCTTCGACGTTTGCAACCTGTCCCACACCAGCACCATCAGCGCACTGACCAGGAAGTTGCGCGCGATGGTGGTGGCGTAGTCGCGCTCGGCCACCGCGTAGCCGACCAGGGCGCCGTGGTGCGGCAGTTCCATGATCGTGTGGTTGCGGAACTCGGCGGTGTCGCGGAAATAGGCGAGCGTGTCTTCGGTGATGCGCCCGTCCTGGCGCGCGCCTTGCAGGTGCGCGAAGCGCTGCGCCAGCGCGCCGTCGGCGTTGATCCGGTCGGCCGCGTGCTGGTAGAGCAT
>DAIOEI010000277.1:0-3765 GCA_036746335.1 Hydrogenophaga sp.
GTGACAACTACTGGATGCCCTCCCTGTCGCTGATCCGCAAAACCGGCAGCTTGACCTACGGCGCAGGCGTTTTGGCCCAGGGGGGCATGGGGACCGAATATGGCAGCGGGAGTTTCCTTTCCAACGGAACCGGTCTTCCGCTGCGTTCCGAGGTGGGGTTTGGGCGGTTCATGTTGCCGCTGGCCTACAACGTCAATGACCGATTGACCGTGGCGGGCCAGCTCGATTACGTCTGGGCCAGCATGGATACACAGATGCTGATGCAAGATGGCTCAGGCCATGTCAACTTCAGCAACGACAGCGACTTCACCGGCAAGGCTTCGGGCAATGGCTGGGCCTTCAAGCTCGGCGCACATTACAAGGTCTCGGACGCATTCGCCGTCGGCGCCACGTTCCACAGCAAGACCGACATTGATGACCTGCAAGGCAGTGGCACCTTCACCATGCTCCCAGGGGGTATGCAGATACCCACCGAGTTCAAGGTGGTGGACTTCCAGTGGCCGCAGACCTATGGCGTGGGTGTGGCCTGGCAGGCCACACCGGCCCTGTTGCTGGCGGCCGACGTCAAGCGCTTGGAATGGTCCGACAGCATGAAGGACTTCCGCCTGAGCATGAACATGGGCATGGGCTGGCAAGAGGGGGTCATGCCGCAGAACTGGAAAGACCAGACGGTCCTGATGCTGGGTGCGCAGTACATGATGACGCCGACTCTGGCGCTGCGAGTGGGCATCAACCATGCCGGCAACCCGGTGCCTGAAAACACGCTCAACCCCCTGTTCCCGGCCATCGTGAAAACCCACTACACCCTGGGTCTGGGCTGGAACATGGGTGCAGGCCACAGCGTGGGCACATCGGTGGCCATTGCCCCGAAAGTCACGAGTACCAACCCGAACATGTTCGGGCCTGGCATGGCTGGCACGGTCTCACATGCGCAGAAGCTCTGGCGCGTGAATTACAACTACCGCTTCTGAGCCTGGCAGGTCCGTGGGCATGGGCTCACTTCTTTTTGAGCATGCCCACGACCACCAGCAGGATCAATGCCCCGATCACCGATGCGATGAAACCCACCGGCTGTCCGGGTCGGTAAAGCCCGAGCAACGCACCACCATAGCTCGCAACAAAGGAGCCAGCCACGCCCAGCATCATGGTCATGAACAGACCCATGCTGTCGTTGCCGGGTTTGATGGCACGGGCCACCCAGCCTGCCAACAGGCCAATGACGAGGGTTCCGAGAAGGGACAACATAGGACTACCTTTGTTTGAACAATGCTCAAGGCCACCCGGTGGTGACCCATTGAAGAGACTGTAAGGTCTGCACTGCTGGCGCTGCGAGCGGGAATGAGCGGGTTCGGGCAAGGCCGTGCAGTGCGTCACAGCGGTGTGCCAGCGCAGCGCCTCATTCGTTGGTGTTCAGGCTCTCGATCTGCTCACCGAGTTCGAGCCAGCGCTCCTCCAGGGTTTCAATCTCGGTGTTGACAGCCTTGAGTTGGCGCCCTGCGTCTGCAATCTCTTCGGCAGGCAGGTTCTGGCTCAGGCGCGCTTCGAGCGCCAGCTTTTGCTGCTGCAGGGTGGCGGTCCGCTTTTCGTTGAGTTCCTGCTCTTGGCGCAAGGGCTTCAAGCGCTCCTGGCGTTGTTGGCGCCGCTGTGCGTCTTGCTTGCGTTGATCTGCACTGCGGTTGCTGTTGGGCGCGGGGATGCTGGGCGCTGCGGCAGGCGCAGGCGCAGGAGCGGCCGTGTTTGCGTTCCTGAGGTCCTTCTGCTCTTGCCGCTGGGCTTCGCGCGCCTGTTTGGCCACATCCAGCAGGTAGCGCTGGTAGTCGTCCAGGTCCCCATCGAAGGGGCCGATGCCGCCGCGCGAAACCAGCCAGAACTCGTCGCACACCGCGCGCAGCAGGTGCCGGTCGTGGCTGACCAGCATCACCGTGCCTTCGAACTCGTTGAGCGCCATGGACAGCGCCTCGCGCGTGGCCAGATCGAGGTGGTTGGTGGGCTCGTCGAGCAGCAGGAGGTTGGGCTTTTGCCAGACGATCATGCACAGCACCAGCCGCGCTTTTTCACCCCCGCTCATGCTGCCCACGGTCTGCTTGACCTGATCGCCGGTGAAGTTGAAGCTGCCCAGGAAGCTGCGCAGGTCCTGCTCGCGCGTGGCCTGGCCGGAGAGGCGGCCTTGTGCGGTGCACTCTTTCACCAGACGGATCATGTGTTCCAGCGGCGTGTCGGCGGGGCGCAACACATCCAGCTCCTGCTGCGCGAAATAGCCGATGTTCAGGCCCTTGCCTTCGGTGATCTGGCCGCTGATGGCCGACAGATCGCGGGCGATGGTCTTGACCACGGTGGATTTGCCCTGGCCGTTGGCGCCCAGGATGCCGATGCGCTGACCGGCCAGCACCGAGCGGCTGACATTGCGCACGATCACCGTGGGCTCGCCGCCGTCGTCGGCGCTCGGATAGCCGAAGCTCACGTCCTGCATGGCCAGCATGGGGTTGGGCAGATTTTGTGGTTCGCTGAACTCGAAGGTGAACTCGGCATCGGCGAGCACCGGGCCGATTTTTTCCATGCGCTCGAGCGCCTTGACGCGGCTCTGCGCCTGCTTGGCCTTGCTGGCTTTGGCCTTGAAGCGGGCAATGAACTTTTGCAGGTGTGCCACCTTTTCCTGCTGTTTGGCATAAGCCGTTGCCTGCAGCGCCATCTGCTCGGCGCGCATGTCTTCGAACTTGCTGTAGTTGCCGCCGTAGCGGGTGAGCTGGGAGCGCTCGATGTGCAAGGTGACATCGGTCACCGCATCGAGGAATTCGCGGTCGTGGCTGATGACCAGCATGGTGCCCTCATAACGCTTGAGCCAGGCTTCGAGCCAGACCAGGGCGTCCAGGTCCAGGTGGTTGGTGGGTTCGTCGAGCAGCAGCAGCTCGCTCGGGCACATCAGCGCCCGCGCCAGTTGCAGGCGCATGCGCCAGCCGCCCGAGAAGCTGTTGACCGGCTGCTCCAGCTCGTCCATGCGGAAACCCAGGCCGAGGATCAGCGCCTGTGCGCGCGCGGGTGCATCGTGGGCGCCGGCGTCGTGCAGGGCCATGTAGGCGTGGGCCATGCGTTCGCCGTCGTTGCTGGCCTCGGCCTCTTCGACTTCGCGCTGCGCAGCCAGCAGGGTGACGTCGCCTTCAATCACAAACTGTGTGGCGGGCTGCTCGGTCTCGGGCATGTCCTGTGCGACCTGGGCCATGCGCCATTGCGCAGGCACATAAAAATCACCCTTGTCTTCGTGCAGGGTGTGATCGAGCAGTCGGAACAGGCTGGATTTGCCGGCGCCGTTGCGGCCGACCAGGCCGACTTTTTCACCAGGGTTGAGGGTGGCGGAGGCGCCATCGAGCAGGACCTTCGTGCCGCGACGAAGGACCACGTTTCGCAGTGTGATCATGTGGGGGACGCGGCTGTCGAGCGCAGCGCCAAAAGGGCATCAAAAGTCAGAAGCAGCACCTGGTCTTCACCGGCGCTGGTGGGCAGCCAAACGGCTTCGAGTTGCGGGAAAGCGGCTTCAAAAAAAGCGCGTTCGTTGCCGATTTCCAGCACGAGCACGCCATGCGGCGCCAGGCGCGAGGGCAGGTCGAGCAACAGCTGGCGGATGAAATCCATGCCGTCCACACCACCGGCCAAGGCCAGCTCGGGCTCGGCCCGGTACTCGGCCGGCAAAGCGCTCATGCTCTGTGCGTTGACATACGGCGGGTTGCACAGCACCAGATCATATGGCCCGGGGCAATCGGACAAGCCGTC
>DAIOEI010000278.1:0-3754 GCA_036746335.1 Hydrogenophaga sp.
GTCGTGTTCGAGCTCTGACCTGCGACTGATCCCCAGTGCCGTCGGGCTGCTGGCACTGCTTGCCTCCAGCGCCGCGCTGGCACAGGCCCGTCCGCTCAACGATACCGGCCAGGTCATCTGCTACAACAACACCGTAGCCACTGGCACGGTCCTCCTCAATACGCCCAACCCGGTGGATGCGGGCTTCGAGGGCCAGGACTGCGTGCGCGGCCGCGCTGCGGCCGATGCCCTGGGTTTCCTGCCGAAGACCGGCGCCAGCTCCGTCCGTGGCCGCGACTACAGCAAGATCGCCAATAACGGCAGCGAACTGCCTGCCAGCGCCGCCCTGGGCAGCGCCCCCGGCGACTGGGCGTGCACACGCGACAACGTCACCGGACTGATCTGGGAGGTGAGGGTCAACGACGCCGCCAACCTGCGCCATCAAGGCCACACCTACACCTGGTACGACACCGATCCCGCCGTCAACAGTGGCGACCCCGGCATCCTCGGCACCAGCGCCACCTGCAATGCCACGCTCGCCAATTGCAATACCACGGCCCGGCGCGATGCCGTCAACAGCGCCGGCCTGTGCGGCGCCGGTGACTGGCGGATGCCCACGCCGCACGAGCTGCAGTCGCTGGTGGTCTACGACGGTGGTGCGGGCGGTTACGACACGATCTTTCTGCCGAATTCGTCCTTCAGCTACTGGACTGGCAACACCTCGGCGGGAGTCGCGACCCGAGCATGGTTGGTTGGCCTTTCGCAGGTCATCCAGGGGCCCAGCTCCAAAAACTCTCAATTGGGCGTGCGCCTAGTGCGCGGAGGGCCATGACCGGCCCCCGTCCCGCTCCCGCTCCGCCGGCCACATCGCGCCGTGCCGCCCAACCCGGAGCTGCCGATCAGGCCCGCTGCTGTGGGCGCGCGCCTGCGCCGACGGGTGGCGTGCGAACGCTCGGCGAGCGCGTGATCTTCCGCATTTTCAAGCCGCTCCGGGCCCGTTGGCGGCCTCTGTTGCGCCCCCATTCTTCGAGGACCTTGCCATGCTGCGACTGCTGACCACAACCCTCGTGCTGCTGGGCTTCAGCGCACCGCTGCTGGCCCAACAGGTGTGTCCAACGAACCTACCGCCGTTGGTGACGCCGGACAGCCGCTACAGCCTGGCGGAACCGGTGCCCGGTGAATTCGTCGTCACCGACCTCGACACCGGGTTGATGTGGAAACAATGCCCGGAAGGGCTGAGCGGGGCGGGCTGCGCGAGCGGCAGTCTGGTCAACCTCACCTGGTCGGCGGCGCTGACCACCGCAAATGCCTCCACCCATGCAGGCTTCGGCGATTGGCGCTTGCCCAACGTGACCGAGCTCTACAGCCTGGTGGAGCCCGGGTGCTTTAACCCGGCCATCAACACACAGCTGTTTCCGAACAACGGCGCGGACAATTACTGGACGTCGACGACCGACCTCAGTCCCAGCAACTTCAGAGCGCTGGTGGTCACATTCCGTCTTGGTGAAGTCGACGTGCTGGGGGTCAAATCGGGGGGAAACCGTGTCCGCCTGGTGCGCAACGGGGTAGCGAACAGCTTCGACAATTTCGATTCCGCCGGCGACTTCACGCCCGATGCGTTCGCATTCCTATCGCAGAGCGACGTGCCGCTTGCCGATCTGCGGACGTCCAACGCGATCACCGTCAGCGGCATCGATACGCCGATGGATATCAGGCTCGCCGGCGCAGCCGATTCGACCTACGCCATCAACGGTGGCCCCTTCGTTTCCGCTGCCGGCCTGGTGAACAACGGCGACAGCGTGGTGCTGCGCCATACCAGCGCTGCCACGCCTGCCAGTCGAGTCATCAGCGTTTTGAGCATCGGCCGCGTCGCTGCAACCTTCGACACCACCACCGCCGGGAACAGTCCGCCGCAGCGGCACCTCAACGACACCGGCCAGATCACCTGCTTCAACAACATCGGGGTCACCGGCACCGTCGCGCCGGCGACGCCCAACCCGGTGGCTGCAGGCTTCGAGAACCAGGACTGCGTACGCGGCAGTGCCGCTGCCGATGCCCTTGGGGTGCTCGTCAAAAGCGGAGCCAGCAGCGTCCCCGGCCGCGATTACAGCAAGATCGCCAATAACGGCAGCGAACTGCCGGCCAGCGCCGCGCTGGGCAGTGCCCCCGGCGACTGGGCCTGCACGCGCGACAACGTCACCGGGCTGATCTGGGAAGTGAAGGTGGATGACGTGGCGCAACTGCGCCATTCCGGCCACAGCTATACGTGGTTCGAAAGCGACGGCAATGCGGGTGATCCCGGCTCGCCAGGCATTGGCAGCAGCTGCGCCATGCTTGCCAACTGCAACACCACCACCTTCCGCGAGACCGTCAACAACACGGGCCTGTGCGGTGCCAGCGACTGGCGGATGCCCACGCGGCAGGAACTGCTGTCGCTGGCGCAATACGCCGGGTCCGGGTTCCCGGTCGGCGCCGACCCGGTCTGGTATCCGAACACGGCCGCAGGCGCTTACTGGACCGGGGCGACGATTGCAGTTTTTTCGAACCGCGCTTGGTCGGTCGTCGGCGGCGAGCTCTCCGACTCCCGCCAGAAGGTCAGTGCCGCACACGTCCGTCTGGTGCGAGGTGGATTGTGACTGGCGCCCATTTTTTGAGGAATTTGCCATGCTGAAACAACTGACCGCGATCACCTGGCTGCTGGGTTTCAGCGCACCGCTGCTGGCACAGGTCTGCCCGCCCCACATGCCGCCGCCGGTGGCGCCGGACGGCCGCTACAGCGTGGCCGAACCCGTGGCCGGTGAGACCGTCGTCACCGACATCGAAACCGGGCTGATGTGGAAGCAATGTCCAGAGGGTTTCAGCGGCCCGGGCTGTGCAAGCGGCAGTCTGCTTACGCTCAATTTTGTCGGGGCGCTGGCCGCCGCGGAGGGCTCGGGCCATGCGGGCTTTAGCGACTGGCGCCTGCCCAACCTGACCGAGCTTGACAGCCTGGTGGAGACTGGTTGCTTCGACCCGGCGATCAACACACGGCTGTTTCCGAACAACGGCTCGGGCAACTTATTTGCTGCAGGCCTGTACTGGACGTCCACGATTCAAATCGACAATCAGAACACCGTCGGCGCCGGTGAAATCAGCTTCTTCTCCGGCCAGTACCGGTTCATTCGCGTGGGAAGCAGCGTCAACCGTCGAGTTCGCCTGGTGCGCGGCGGAGCGGCGCTGGAAACCTTCGATGCAGCGGGCGACTTCACGCCCGATCCTTTCGAGTTCGTCGCCCAGACCGATGTGCCGCTGGGGGCGCTGCGGGTGTCGAATGCCATCAGCGTCAGCGGCATCGATACGCCGGTGGGCATCGGTGTCAGCGGCGCGGCGGATTCCACCTACTCGATCAACGGCGGGCCCTTCGTGTCGACGCCGGGCGCGGTGGTCAACGGCGACAGCGTGGTGCTGCGGCATACCAGTGCGGCCACGCCGGAAACCATGGTCACCAGCACGCTGCGGATCGGCGCCTTGAGCGCTGACTTCGTCACCACCACCCGGATGCCCACCTACAGCATCGGCGGCACACTCTCCGGCCTGGCCGCCGGCGCCAGCGTGGTGCTGCGGAACAACGGCGGCGACGATCTGAGTCTGGGCAGCAACGGCGCCTTCACCTTCGCCACCGAGCTGGTCAACTTGAGCCCCTATGCGGTGACCGTGTTCGCCCAGCCGACCAATCCCCCGCAGACCTGCACCGTCAGCAATGGCAGCGGCACGTTGGCGGGCGCCAACGTCAGCA
>DAIOEI010000279.1:0-389 GCA_036746335.1 Hydrogenophaga sp.
GTGAGCACGTCGCGCTCCGGGTCGCCCGGTGCCTTGCGGCGTTCGGCGACCAGACCGCGCAGGTAGGCCAGCATCTCGGTCACGCTGCGGTTGCCGGCGGCGTGTTGCTCGGGCGTGGGCACGGGTTCGAGCGCGCCGAGGATGGCGAGCGACCAGTCGCGCAGCGGGCCTCGGTCCTGGTGCGGCACGCCCAGCAGGTTGCCGATGATCTCGACCGGGATGGCCGAGGCAAAGTCTTCGATCAGGTCGCCGCTGCCTTGGTCTTCGATGCGCTCCAGCAACTGGTCGACCAACGTGATCAGACCCGGCTCCATGTCGGCGATGGCGCGGCGGGTCAGGGCGCCCATGATTAGCTTGCGCACGCGGGTGTGCAGCGGCGGGTCGTTGAA
>DAIOEI010000279.1:399-3754 GCA_036746335.1 Hydrogenophaga sp.
CCAGCAGGCGGTCGACGAAGGCCTCCACCCGCGGCCGCAATGCGGCCAGCGCCCGGGGGGTGAAGGCGGGGGCGAGCAGGCGGCGCACCCGCGTGTGCAGCGGCGGGTCGTTGAACACCAGGCTGGTGGTGTGGTGCTCGAAGAGTGGCGAGGGCGCCGCGTCGCTACCGAACGGCGCCTGGTTGTATTTCGGCGCGAATTCGACGCGTTTGTCCGAACTGAACACCGCCGCATCGCGGTACACCACCATCAGGTCGGCATGGCGCGTGAGGAAGAGCGAGCCGTCGGGCATGCGCCGCACCGGGGCAGTCTCGCGCAGCAGCGCGTACACCGGGTAGGGGTTGGCCAGGAAATCAGCGGGCAGGGCGCGCAGGTCGAAGGTCGCGGCGATCTCGCGGGCGCGCGCTGCGCTCATGGGCGGTGAGATCTGAGCCGCGCTGACCATGGCGCTCAGGTTTTCAGGAAATCGCGGATCGCAAACAGGGTTTGATCCGGGGTTTCGGTCATTTGGTGGTGCCCCACAGGCAGGCTCACCACCTGCACCGTTTTGCTTGCCGCCTGTGCCGATTTGATCAAGCCCTGCGCGGCCTTCGGATGGGTCATTTGGTCCTGGCCACCCAACAGGAACAACACCGGGCAGGTGAGGGCGGCCATGGCCGCTTCGCCGCCCTGGTAGTTGTCGCAAGCCACAAAGCCGCGATGGAACACGTTGACTTTGGGGTTGCTGCGCAGCACGCGGCGGCCCAGCGCCATGCCGCCGCCATAGACCCAGGTGCCCGGGCCAAGCGCCGAGGGCGGCGCGGCCAGCGTGGAGCGCGAGAACACGTTGACCATGGTCAGCGCCTTTTCGGGCTCGTTCAACGAGGCCTCGATCAGCGCCGGTGAGACTTTCATGGGGAAGGCGGTGCCGACCAGCACCGCGTGGGTGATGCGGTCTTTCAGTCGGGCTGCTGCCTCCATGGCGATCAGCGAACCCCAGCTGTGGCCGACCAGTGCGGCCTTCTGCACGCTGACAGCATCGAGCAGGGCGGCGATGGAGTCGGCAGCCTCTTCGACAGAAGACGGCGCGTCGCCCTCGCTGCGGCAATGGCCGGGCAGGTCCACCGCCAGAACATTAAAGCCGTGGTGGGCGAGGTAGCGCGTCTGCAGAATCCAGACGCTGTGGTCGTTGAGCACGCCGTGGATGAAGACGACGGTGGGTTTGGCCGGGTCGAAAGGCTTGCCGCCGGTATAGCAGTAGGTTTTGGCGCCGTTGACGGTGAGTTCCATGGTCAGGCTCCCGCCTTTTCGGCCGCTTTCAGCGCGCGCTTGAGATCGTCGATCAGATCGTCCGCATCCTCCAGCCCGATGGACAGGCGGATCGTGCCCGGGCCGATGCCTGCGCCCGCCAGCGCTTCGTCGCTCATGCGGAAGTGCGTGGTGCTGGCCGGGTGAATCACCAGCGAGCGGCAGTCGCCCACGTTGGCCAGGTGGCTGAAGATCTTAAGCGCTTCGATGAAAGCCTTGCCCTGAGCGCGCGAGCCTTTGATGTCGAAGCTGAACACCGCGCCTGCGCCTCTGGCTCCGTGCTTGAGCAGCTTGTTCGCCAGCGCGTGACTGGCGTGTGATTCGAGCAGCGGGTGGCCGACGCGGCCCACCAGCGGGTGGCTGGCGAGGAATTGGACCACCTTCTCGGTGTTGGACATGTGCCGGTCCATGCGCAGCGAGAGCGTCTCCAGCCCCTGCAGGATCAGCCAGGCGCTGTGTGGCGAGAGGCAGGCGCCGAAGTCGCGCAGGCCTTCGCGGCGCGCGCGCAGCAGGAAGGCGCCCACGGTGCTTTCCTCGCTGAAGGTCATCCCATGGAAGCCGTCGTAGGGCTCGGTCAGTTCGGGGAATTTGCCGCTGGCGTCCCAGTCGAAGCTGCCGGCATCGACCACCACGCCACCGATCACGGTGCCGTGGCCGCTCAGGAACTTGGTGGCCGAGTGGTACACAAGATCAGCGCCATGCTCGAAAGGCTTGATCAGGTAGGGCGTGGTCAGCGTGCTGTCCACCAAGAGCGGCACCTTCGCTTCGTGCGCAATCTGCGCCACGGTCGGGATGTCCAGCACGTCCAGACCCGGGTTGCCTACGGTCTCGCCGAAGAAGAGCTTGGTGTTCGGCCGCACGGCCGCCTTCCAGCCGTCGATGTCGCCCGGCTTCACGAAGGTGGTCTCGATGCCGAAGCGGCGCAGCGTGTAGTGCAGCAGGTTCTGGCTGCCGCCGTACAGCGCGGTGCTGGCGACGATGTGCGAGCCCGCGCCCATCAGCGTGGCAATCGACAGGTGCAGGGCGGCCTGGCCGCTGGCCACCGAGATGGCCCCGATGCCGCCTTCCAGCGCCGCCATGCGTTGCTCGAACACCGCGTTGGTCGGGTTGCTGATGCGGCTGTAGACGTGGCCCGCGCGTTCCAGGTTGAACAGGGCGGCGGCGTGGTCGCTGGACTCGAAGACAAAGGAGGTCGTGAGGTGGATGGGCACGGCGCGCGCGCCGGTGGCGTCGGGCGTGGCACCGGCGTGCAGCGCCAGGGTGTCAAAGCCGGGGTCAGCGTAACCGGACATACGGTGGTCTCCAGAGTGGTTTTGAGAGAGATTGTGGGCTATATTTCGCCCACATCTGAGTGCAGCGCTTGTGCAAAGGTGACATCCAACCGAGGAGAACAACGATGCGGGTCAGCGACATTCTGCGGGTCAAAGGTGGAACGCTTTACACAATTTCCCCAGACGAACCTTTGGCAAAAGCCGTGGAGACCATGGCGCAGTTCGATATCGGGTCGCTGGCCGTGATGGACCATGGCGAACTGGTGGGCATGTTGACGTTTCGGGAGCTCATCCATACCCTGGCTCAAAACGGTGGGGCGGTCGGGGGGCGCAATGTGAGGACGGTCATGGACGACCATCCCATGAGCTGCACACCGGAGACCGAGCTGGATCAGGTGCGACCGCTGATGCTAGAGCGCCATACGCGCTACATGCCCGTCATGGACAACAAGATGCTCATGGGCGTGATCAGTTTCTACGACGTGGCCCGCGCGGTGGTGGACAGCCAGAACTTCGAGAACAAGATGCTCAAGGCCTACATCCGCGACTGGCCAGAAGAAGAAGGCCAGGCCGACCCGAGCGATTCCGCCGTGAGGTGAGATCGGGCTGACCCGCCCGCACCCGGGCACGCCACCCCTGTGCCCAGGGCGCCGATAATCGGCGCATGTCTTCTCCCAAAGTACTTTTTGGCTTTCACGCTGTGGGCGTGCGCCTGAAAACCGCGCCGCAATCCATCATCGAGATCTACTTCGAGCCGACGCGACGCGACCAGCGCATGCGCCAGTTCCTGGACCGCG
>DAIOEI010000280.1:0-3745 GCA_036746335.1 Hydrogenophaga sp.
ACATCACCTTCGTGGCGGTTGGCGTCGATGTAGGTGCGCGGGTACTGCGCCGCCAGCAGGCTGACGCCCAGTTCGGTGGCGGGGGTGTAGAGCGTGTCGATGTGGGTGTCCTGGGCATCGCGCAGGTCTTCATCGGAAAGCAGGCAGCCGAAATCGGGCGGCCGCAAGTGACCAGAATGCGGCGAGTCCAGCACCACGGGCACGCGCGAGCAGGCCGGGCCATGGATGTGAAGAACCGAGCTGGGTTCCGGGGGCGTCTGCGCGGGGGGAGAAGCTGGCATGGGGCGGTGCGGTGAGGCTGGGCGCGTTCGATGGGGTGGGCGAGTGCCAGGCGTTCAGGCGCCGGTGCCGCCCTGCTCCAGGTGGCAGGCGATGTGGTGCTGGTCGTTGCTCTCCACCAGGGCAGGGCGCTCGGTCTTGCAGCGTGGACCGGCGTGGGGACAGCGCGGGTGAAAGTGGCAGCCGGGCGGCGGGTTCAGCGGCGAAGGGATTTCGCCCTTGAGTGGTGCAAAGCGCTGATGCCGGTTGCTGATGCTGGGCACATTGGCCAGCAGCGCCTGGGTGTAGGGGTGGCGCGGGGCCGAGAAAATGCGGGCCGCTGGCGCGCTCTCGACCACGCGCCCCAGGTACATGATGACCACCCGGTCGGAGATGTGGCGCACCACACCCAGGTCGTGACTGATGAACAGGTAAGTGAGGTTGAGGTCCTTGCGCAAGTCCATGAACAGGTTGAGCACCTGCGCCTGGATCGAGACATCCAGAGCGGCCACGCTTTCGTCGCACACCAGGAAGCGCGGCTTGACCGCCAGGGCGCGGGCAATGCCGATGCGTGCGCGCTGCCCGCCCGAAAACTGGTGCGGGTAGCGATTGCGGTAGCTGGGGTCCAGGCCCACGCGGGCCAGGGTCTGCACCACGTAGTCGTCGATCTCGGCCGCGGGCACCATGCCATGCACCTGAGGCGCCTCGCCCACGATGTCGAGCACCCGCATGCGGGGATTGAGCGATGACATCGGATCCTGGAAGATCATCTGGACCGCCAGGTTCGCGGCCCTGCGTTCGGCTGCGGTCATGGCGGTGAGTGTCTTGCCCTCGAATTGCATCTCGCCGGCACTGGCTTCGTGCACACCGGCCACGACACGGCCCAGTGTGGATTTGCCGCAGCCGGATTCGCCCACCAGACCCACCACCTCGCCCGGCATCACGCGCAGGTTGACGCCGTCGACCGCATGCACCACTTCTTCCCGCTGGCCGGCGCCCAGCAGGTTGGCCAGGCGGGCGGCGGTGTCCAGCGGTTTGACAAACCGTTTGCTGACCTCGCGCAGTTCGATGATGGGCGTGCTCATGGCAGATCAGGCGTGTGTCAGGGGGTGGTGGCAGCGCACCAGGCTGCCGTTGGGCAGGGTCGTGATGGCAGGCGCAGACGTGCTGCAGGCCTCGCTGGTGTAGGTGCAGCGCGGCGCAAAGGCGCAACCGGGTGGCAGACGGCCCAGGGACGGCGTGGAACCCGGAATCTGCCGCAGCGGCTGGCCCGGAATGGCCGCCGCAGGCAAGGAGCCGAGCAGACCTTCGGTGTAGGGGTGGGCCTGGCGGTCCAGCACATCGTCCACCGTGCCGTACTCCACCACACGCCCTGCGTACATCACGGCCACCTGCTGGGCCAGGCCGGCCACCACCGTGAGGTCGTGCGTGATCCAGATCAGCGCGGTGCCGGTCTCGGCACACAGGTCTTGCATCTCGGCCAGGATCTGGCTCTGGATCGTGACGTCGAGCGCCGTGGTGGGCTCGTCGGCCACGATGAGGGACGGCCGGTTGAGCAGGGCAATCGCAATGGCCACGCGCTGGCGCATGCCGCCGGAAAACTGGTGCGGATAGGCGCGCAGGCGCTCGTCGGGTGAGGGGATGCCGACCTTGACCAGTACCTCGCGGGCGCGGGCGAGGGCAGCGGGGTGGCTGACCTTTTCGTGCGCTTGGATGGCTTCGACCATCTGGGTGTCGATGCGCAGGACCGGGTTGAGCGTCATCATCGGGTCCTGGAAGATCATGGCCAGCTCTTTGCCGCGCTTTTGCCGCATCGCTTCTTCCGACAGACCCACCAGCTCGTGACCATTGAGCTCGATCGAGCCCGAGACGATGCGCCCCGGTGGATCGATCAGCCCCAGGATGGAAAAACCGGTCACCGACTTGCCCGACCCGGACTCACCGACCAGGCCCAGCACCTGACCTTTGTGGACATCGAAGGACACGCCGTCGACCGCCTTGATCAGGCCCGAACTGGTTTCGAAATGCGTGACCAGATCACGCACGCGCAGCACCACGTCGCTCATGCTTATCGCTCCAGGCGGGGGTTGAGCACATCGCGGATGCGGTCGCCCACCAGGTTGATGGCCACAATCGTGACCAGCAGCGCCACCCCTGGGAAGAAACTGATCCAGTAACGGCCACTGAGCATGTACTGGAAGCCGTTGGAGATCAGCACCCCGAGCGAAGGCTCGGTCTGCGGCAGCCCCACACCCAGGAACGACAGGGTCGCCTCCAGCCCGATGGCGCTGGCCGTCTGCACCGTGAAGATCACGATCACCGGCGCCATGCAGTTGGGCAAGATGTGGCGAAACACCACACGCGCATGCGACAGTCCCAGCGACTGGGCCGCCTCCACATACTCCTTGCGGCGTTCCACCAGCGCACTGCCGCGCACGGTGCGGGCGTAGTAAGCCCACTGCACCACCACCAGCGCGATGATGATCTTGTCGACTCCCTTGCCCAGGGCGGCCACCAGGATCAGGGCAATCAGAATGGCGGGCAGGGACAGCTGCAGATCCACCACCCGCATGATGAAGGCCTCGACCTTGCCGCCCGCGTAGGCGGCCAGCAGCCCCATGGAGACACCGAAGGTGGCGGCCAGCAGGCCTGCGACGGCGCCCACCAGCAGCGAGATGCGCAGCCCGTAGAGGATGCCGGAGTAGAGATCACGGCCCACGCCGTCGGTGCCCAGCCAGGCGGTGAAGCCTTCGCCGGTTTGTTCGCCGGGCTCCAGGCGCGAGTCCATCAGGTCGACACTGTTGAGGTCGTAGGGGTTCTGCGGCGTGATCCAGGGCGCCAGCAGGGCCAGCAGCAGGATCAGCAGAAAGACCACCAGCCCGATCACCGCCACGCGGTCCTGCATGAAGGTGCGTGCAAAGCGGCGCCAGGGGGATTCGCTGTCGGTCACGGGCATGGCGCTGAGATGAGGTGCAGTCATGTTGAAGTTCCTCGTCTCAAGCCTTGGTGCCCGCAATGCGCAGGCGCGGATCCAACAGCGAGTACACGATGTCCACGATCAGGTTGACCACCACGAACAGCACCACAACCACCATGATGTAGGCGACGATCACGGGGCGGTCCAGCCGCTGGATGGATTCGAGCAGCAGCTTGCCCATGCCGGGCCACGCAAAAATGGTCTCCGTCACCACCGAAAAAGCGACCAGCGAACCGAACTCCAGACCCAGCACGGTCACCACGGGAATCATGATGTTCTTGAGAATGTGAACGCCGATGACGCGTGAGGGCTTGAGGCCCTTGGCACGGGCGAACTTCACGTAGTCCATCAGCGCCACCTCGCGCACACCAGCGCGCGTGAGGCGGATCACCAGACTGATCTTGGTCGTGGCCAAGTTGAATGCCGGCAGGGCAATGAAGGCCCAGCCAGCCGAAGACAACAGGCTGGTCTGGATGCCGAGGAAGGACTCGGTCTCGCCCCGCCCGGTGG
>DAIOEI010000281.1:0-3705 GCA_036746335.1 Hydrogenophaga sp.
CTCGCTCCTCCTGAAACAGCCGGTCATGGTCGCCTGGAGCACGCCCGGCGCCGCCGTGCTCGCCACCGCCGGGCTCGCCGGGGGCTTTTCCATGGCCCAGGCCGTGGGCGCCTTCATGGCCTGCGCGCTGCTCATCATCCTCTCTGGCGCCACCGGCTGGTTCGAGCGCGTCATGAACCGCATTCCCATGGCCATTGCCGCCGCCCTGCTCGCGGGCGTGCTCGCCCGCTTCGGGCTGCAGGCCTTCGCCGCCGCGCAAACCGCGCTGGCTCTGGTGGTGCTGATGCTGCTGGCCTACCTGCTGGGGCGGCGCTTCCTGCCGCGTTATGCGGTACCGCTCACCCTGCTGGTTGCCGTGGTCTGGGTGGTGGCCCAGGGCCAGTTCAACGCCCAGGCGCTCACGCTGCAATGGGCCCGGCCCGTGTTCACCGCGCCCGAGTTCAGCTTCAGCGCCTTCGTCAGCCTCGCGCTCCCGCTGTTCATCGTCACCATGGCCTCGCAGAACCTGCCCGGCGTGGCCGCCATCCGCGCGGCCGGCTACCCCATGCCGATCTCGAAGATCATCACCCTGACCGGCGTCGCCACCCTGGTGCTCGCGCCCTTCGGCGCCTTCGCGCTCAACCTCAGCGCCATCACCGCCGCCATCTGCATGGGCGAAGAAGCCCACCCCGACAAAGCCAAGCGCTACACCGCCGCCGTCACCTGCGGGCTGATCTACATCGCCATCGGCCTGATCGGCGCCACCGTCACCGGCCTGCTGCTCGCCTTCCCCCAGGAGCTGGTGCTGGCGATTGCCGGGCTCGCGTTGCTGGGCAGCATCGGCAGCGGCCTGCACACCGCCCTGCAAGACGACACCCACCGCGAAGCCGCCCTCATCACCTTCCTCGTCACGCTCAGCGGCGTGGTCATTGGCGGCATCGGCTCGGCCTTCTGGGGTGTGGTGGCGGGTGCGCTGGCGCTCGCCTTGCAGCGGGGAGTGGGTCGCGCCTGAGCAACCTGGCGTGGCGGCGCCTGGCGGTTGCGGCAAAGGTTGTGGTGCAAGTTGCGGTACAAACAGGCCATGCATCTGCCGCCCTTCATCACCCGCCGTCGTCTTTTCGTCCATACCGCCGCCCTTCCGGCTGCCGCCATCGGCGCCAGCCTGGGGCTGGTCGGCTGCGCCACCGTGGACAAGCCCCGCGTGCAGGCGCGGCTGTCGGGCAAGTCCATCACCGTCATCAGCACCGTGGGCACCACGCTGCGTCTGAGTTGGCGAGGCACCACTGTTTTCAATAACGAACAGGGCGAAGCCTTTGTGCCCGGCTGGGGCCTCAAAGACCAGCTGGAGAACAGCACGGTGGAGCTGCTCCAGGCCTCGGGGCGATTTTCCAGCGTGCAGCGTGTGACCATCACGGCCACCCGCCGAGAGGACGCTCTCAAGGAACTCAGGGAACTCAAAACCCCCACAGATCACGTGTTGCTGCTCTCGGCTGCCCCTGCCAGCGACAGCTTGTGGGCCAGCCGCGAAGGCTTTTTTGGCATCGGTATCGCCCAGCGCAGCATCGTGCGGATGAGCACGGAGTCGGCTGCCCACGTCTCATTGCGCGCCGATCTGCTGGTGCCCAGCACTTTTGGTGCTGTGCTGGGCGAGGCCACCGTGAATACTGCACAGCGCGTGCCCGCGCCCGCGCTGCTGACCGGGCCCCGTCTCAACGACAGCGTGGCCGCCGCTGCGCGGGAATCGCTCCAGGTGCAGGTGGATGCGGCGTTGCAGAGCCTGGTGAACCAGTTGGGTCTGGGTAAAGCAACGGCGCCGATGACGGTGCCGCCGCCCGTGCGGGACGCAGTGGCGCAGCCTCCAGCCGCCTCACCGGTCAGCGCAGAGCCAGTCCCGGCGCCCAGCAGCGTCGAAGGGAGGGGGATACCAGCGCCTGTCGGCCGATAAGGCACTGGTGGAGCGCATTTTTCCTGGTCTGTGCGAGGGCCAGTCGTGCGCCAATGACTGTCAAGCTCAGAAGCAGGAAAGCAGGCAACCTTGCTTGTGCAGACTGGCTGTGGGTTCGTCTCTCATTCTGTCTTTGCTAGCCCCGCCCGCAGCGCCTCCACTCGCGCGCGGTTCGCGCCAAAGTCTTTACGGCCTACGCGCGAGGCCGAGCGCACCTGCACTACTTGGTTGGTCGGGTCGAACCACAGTTCAAGGTCGTCCACGTATTTCATCAGCTGCGTGGTGCATTGGGCGTAGAGGTAGCCGTCGCCCGCGTCTTGCACGAGCTGCACCCCCGGCATGGTCTGCAGCAGTGACGAGAGCCGGGCCAGCGTGGTGGCGCCGTCGCCCCGCAATGGCAGTGGCGCGATGTCGGCGTAGGCGCGCATCGGGTGCTCAGGGTGCAGCGCGGCCTGGCTGCTGACGCTGTTTTCGGTGAAGGATGGCGGCTTGAGCCGCCCGTCTTTCACGCCGAGGTCGCTGGGCATGCGCCCCGCAAGCAGGCCCAGTTGCCCGGCCAGCACGGCGGCTAGCGCCAGCGCGAGCAGCGCGATCACCAACCATTTGAGCAGCAGCATAAAGACACCTACGGTGAAAAAGGAAGAACGGATTGTTGCGCAAGTGCCGCTCTGGCAGTGGCTCAACGCCTTTTTCGGGACAGCTTTGGCCGCCACACGGCAAGCACCACGTTGATGACGCACAGCACCACAAGCAGCCAAAGGGTGTGGCGTTCGGCGCGCAGCAGGGCATCCAGCAGGGCCGGATCTTCGTAGGCGGCTACGATGGCGCCTTGCTTCTGCTGGGAGCCCACCACCACCAGCGTGGCCTCGAACACGCTCAGGCCCAGCAGTGCCTTGACCCACGCCCATCCGGCACTGGCATAGGCCTGGGTGGCAGCAAGTGCCAGCAGGCCGCTGAGCACCACGATGAACATGGACGGCACCAACAGGAATTGCGCAATGGCCGCATAGGCCTGCCGCGCGGCAGCGAACTCGGCGGCGGTATCGCGGCTGGCCACATGGTTGATCACCAGACAGGCGGCCAGCGCGCCCCCGAAGCCGAGCGAGGCGAGGTCGTGCAAGGTTTTTGCACCCAGCCTCACCCAGCGTCGTCGGCCGGTTGCGTCGCCCATGGCCGGGGGTGTTTGTGGCGACGTCATGGGCGCTCCCGCCAGTCGCCAGGGGTCACGCCGGTCCAGCCCTTGAACGCGCGGATGAAGCTCTTTTCGTTCTGAAATCCGGCCGCCTCGGCCACCTGTTTGATGGGTTTGTGGGTGCGTTGCAGCAGCAGCGTCGCGCGCTCCCGCCGGGCCTCGTCCTTGAGCGCTTGTAGCGAGGCACCTTCTTCCTTGAGTTGGCGGTGCAGGGTGCGCGCCGAGGTATTGAGTTGCGCAGCGAGGTCGCTGGCGTTGTGGGCGGCATGCGGCTGGGTCATCAGCACCTGCCGCACGCGCTGCACGAGCAGGCGGTCGCGCCGGTAGGGCCGCACCTGGATCGGCAGGGCACGCTGCAGCATCTGGTTCATCGCGGCTTCGTCGCGCTTGAGCGGCAGGGCGAGGTAGCGCGCGTCAAAGCGAATGGACGTCTCGCTGGCGTCAAAACGGGTCGGGCCGTCAAACAGCACGCTGTAGGCGTCAGCGTGTGGCGGTGCGGCAAACGGGAAGCTGGCGCCTAGCAGCGGGATGCGTGAATCCACGAACCAGCAGGCCAGGCCGTGGATGTTGCGCAACAGCGAGACGAAGC
>DAIOEI010000282.1:0-3702 GCA_036746335.1 Hydrogenophaga sp.
TGTAGCTCAGCGCACCGGTGGGGCAGACGGTGGTGCAGGTGCCGCAGCCCACGCAGAGGTTGGGGTTGACGACGATCTGGTTGCGTTTCAGGTCGCTTGAAATCGCAGAGGCGGAGCACACGTCGACGCAGGCGTTGCAGCCCACGCTCTGGTTGCGGCCGTGCGCGCAGATCTTTTGCTTGTAGGTGAAGAACTTGGGCTTTTCGAACTCGCCCACCAGGTCGCGCAACTGCGTGACCGCGCGCACCTGGGCCAGCGCGTCGGCCGAGGGCGGCAGGTGAACATACCCCTGGGGCAGCGCGTGCTGGGTGAAGCCGGGCGCGGCGCGCAGGTCGAGCACAAGGTCGAACTTTTCTTCGCGTTCTTGCGCGTCGCGCTGGAAGTTGATGGCGCCCACCGCCTCGCAAGCCTTCACACAGGCGCGGTGCGACTGACACCGCGACAGGTCCACCTGGTAGTCGAGGCCGATGGCGCCTTCGGGGCAGGCGGCCACGCAGGCGTTGCAGCGGGTGCAGAGGTCGAGGTCGATCGGGTTGCTGGCGCTGACCGTCACGTCAAAAGCGCCGAGCCAGCCGCGCAGGCTTTTCAGTTGCCCGGCGAGCACCGGGTACTGGCGCGCCTGCATGCCGCTGCCGCCGGTGGCGAGCAGGGTCACATCCAGCGCGTCGTTCACCAGCGTGGCCATGGTTTCGGCCTGCTCCAGCGGGCCGATGATGAGCAGGCGACCCTCGCTTTTGTAGGTGACCGTGGCCACGGGCTCGGCGTCGGGCAGGCGGGCCGCCGCCAGCAGGGCCGCCATCTTGGGCGTGGCCTGTTTCGCTTCGCGGCCCCAGCCACCGGTTTCGCGGATGTTGACGAAGCAAATCGGGCGCACGTCCAGAACGACCGCGCCCTCGGTCTGGCCCGACAGCTCGTTGAACAGGCGGCTCTCCTGGGTGCAGGCCACCACCAGTTCGTCGCGGCTGCGGGTGGCGCGCTGGAAAGCGGGCGCGTCGCGGCGGCACAGCGTGGTGTGCAGGGTCAGGTCTTCATCCAGCGCCTGGCCCAGGGCCTTGGCGTCCAGGGGCATGGTCTGGTTGCAGTTGCAGATCAGCGTGGTCATCGTGGGGTGTCTCTTCGGGTTCTGCCGCGTCTGGTGCGCGGGTGTCTTCGGTGGCTATCGGGGGATCGGCGCCGGCGTCCGTGGCCATGGTTTCCGGGGCGGCGGCGGGATGGGCTGCGAGCGGCTTCTTCTCTTTGTCTTCGGGGTCGTCCACCAATTTCAAAAACTGGGCACTGACCATCTTGGCCATGTCGGCCGCCGACAAAGGGCTCGGCTTGGAGTAGTCGTCGATGTAAATGTCCAGCCCGTCCATCACGTTGAAGTGCGGATCGGCGAACAACTTCTTGACGGCGGCGTTGCGCACCTCGGGCGACACGCCCCGGGCCACAAAACGGCTGAAGTCGGAGGCGGGGGTCAGGGCCTGCGTGTCTTCCAGCGTGGGCAGGGGTGGCGCCGCATCGCCCTCGGGCGTTTCGGCCTTTGCCGGGGCTGCCTGCGGCGGCACTGCCACGGCGGCGGCTGGCACCACAGGCACGACCGGGGCGGTGGCGGGCGCCTCCGGCGGCAAGGCCACACCCGCCCGCTCTTGCACCTTGCGGCGCGACCAGCGCGAAAAGAAGTTGTCCTCCTCGTCAGCCGCCATGCCCGCCACCTTGCGGGCCTGGACCACGCTGGAATTTGTCTATGGAGATGCGCGCCGGCTGGCCAAAACGGTCGGTCAGGGGTTTGAAACTGTCGGGCCGTTTGCGTCGCTTGGGCTCGATGTGGTGGTGTTCGGCCACAAAGCCGCGCAGCCACTCCACCACCTCGGGCGGCGCCGGCACCTGGTCGACCTTTTCCTGCGCGTCCAGCCAGCGGCCTGCGTCGTGGTAGCTCAGGGTGGCGATCTGGGGCACCGCCATGGGCTCACCGTCAAGAAGCTGGTCGTCATCGAGCCGCCAGAAGACCCAGAAGCAGGGGCTGGGGCTTTCCAGGTTGAGGTAAAGGCCCTCGGCGTCATCGCGGTAAAGGACCACCTGCAGCCCTTCGAACAGCCACTGGCGCGCACCCGCCACCTGGCAGGCAACGGGCAGAGGTTCCACCTCGACCGGTGCAGCAGCAACCGGCTGGGCGGACCCCACCGGGTCCACCGTCGGCTCCGCCGTGGGCAAGACATCGGCCAGTACCCAGCGCCAGGGTTGCCAGCGCGCCATGGGGCCGACCACTGGCTCACGCCGCATGACCACGGATACCGGCAAACGGGGGCGACTCGGTCTCGGCGATGAAGGATATGAATTCACTTGCATGACTTGGACCGACTGTACGCCATGCCCGCGCCCGGGCCGGACGGTGTTAGCCCTATGACCGCGCCGCGCAGCGGGTCGGACGCCTCAGACAGCGCCAGGCCGGGGACGGCCCGAGCGCTCGCGCGCCGCATCCAGAAAGGCCTGCATCATCGGCCCGCTGTCCAGCAGGCCGCGCGCGCTCTCTTCGGGGGTCAGGTGAAACTCTGGATGCCATTGCACCCCCACCACAAAACCGGGGCCGGCCCGGCGGATGGCCTCGATCACGCCGTCGGCCGGCGAACGCGCCTCCACCAACAGCCCCTCGCCCAGCCGGTCCACACACTGGTGGTGAATGCTGTTGACGCGGTAACCACCGGTGCCGCCGTACCACTGCGCCAGGCCCGATCCGGGTTCGAAAGCCACGTCGTGCATCAGGCGGTCGTAGTGCTCGGTGTCCTGGTGGGGAACGGCACCCGGCCACAGGCTGGGAATGTCCTGCACCAGGGTACCGCCATGAAACACGTTGATCAGCTGAGCACCACGGCAGACGCCGAGCACCGGTTTTTTGGCGTCGATGAAGCCGCGCAGCAGGGCCAGCTCATAGCGGTCCCGGATCGGGTCGCCGGCCCACTCGGGGTTGCGCAAGGTCTGGCCATAGGTCTCGGGGCTGATGTCGACACCGCCCTGCAGGACGAGGCCATCGAGCAGGTTGACGATGTCCGACAGTGGCACCCAGTTGGGCGAAAGGTGGGCCGATTCATCGATGAAGGGCACCATCAAGGCGATGGCTCCGTGACCCATGATCCAGTGGGCCATGGAGCTTTCCAGAAACTGAAGTCGCTTGAGGGGCAGGCCCAGGCCAGGCGGTGGATCGTGCAGCAGGCGGGCGGAAATACCGATGCGAAGGGGCATGAGGCAGACGGGGGTCGTTGTCGGTCAGGCCCCATGGTACGGCAAGGCTGGGCCACCCGCTGCGGACCGGCCTTGCGCCCCCAGCGCCTGGATCTTCACCGCTTGCACTCAATAGGTTTCCAGGTGCAGACGGCCTTCGCGCTTGAGGGCGGCGCCCACGGTGTCCCAGTCGAGACCCGCCTGGGTGGCCACGTCGCGCAGGGCGAGCACCACACCCTCTTCCATGGCCTTGAGGCCGCACACATAGAAGCAGGCGTTCGGGTCCTGCAACAGCGGCACCAGGTCGGCAGCACGCTCGCGCAGGGCGTCCTGCACGTAGCGCTTGGGTTGCCCAGGGGTGCGGCTGAAGGTGAAATTGCTGTCGATGAAGTCCTTGGGCAGGCTTTGCAGCGGGCCGAAGTACGGCAGTTCTTCCTGCGTGCGGGCGCCGAAGAACAGCATGAGCTTGCCGCCCTCGAACTTGCCACTGGCACGCAGGCGGCG
>DAIOEI010000283.1:0-3692 GCA_036746335.1 Hydrogenophaga sp.
GCCTCGCGCTGCTCCAGCACACTGCGCTGGAACTCGATGGCGTGGTCGATCTTCTCCATGAACTGGCGGTGGTGGTGCAGCCAGGCTGCGTCTACGCCGGCAGATGCCCCGCTGCGCCCGACCCAGCGTTGCTGGGCCTCCTGGGCGTAGGTCTCGAGCTGCTGCATCTGTTCACCGGCTATCTGCAACTCGCGCTGCACCTGGCCGAGCGCGCTCAGTGCCTCATCGCGGCGCTTCTCGGCAAGTTCCACGACCTTCTGGAGTGTTTGCAGGTTGCTCATGCCGGGTTGCCTTCATAAGGGTTGTGATGCGGGCGGTTCTGCCGCGCCTGTGCATCGTGGGCGCTCTTGTCGGCCTGCAGCGTGCTGGAGAGCTGCTGCAGGCTGTCTTCAAGGGTGGATGCTTCGTGCATGTCCTGCATCAGGAAGCGCTGCATGGCCGAGTACAAAAGAATGGCGCGGTCGGTCTCGGGGTCGCTGCCTGCAGCGTACGCACCCAACTGGATCAGGTCACGGCTTTTCATGTAGCGCGAATACAGGCTGCGGAACTTGCGTGACAACTCCACATGTACCTTGCCTGCCACGTTGTGCATGACCCGCGAAGCGGAGGCTTCGACGTCAATGGCGGGATAGTGGCCCGACTCGGCCAGCGAGCGTGAGAGCACGATATGACCGTCCAGGATGGCGCGGGCCGCGTCGGCAATCGGGTCTTGCTGATCGTCGCCCTCCGAGAGCACGGTGTAGAACGCGGTGATGGAGCCGTTGCCGTTCAGCCCGTTGCCGCTGCGCTCCACCAATTGCGGCAATTTGGCGAAACACGATGGCGGGTAACCTTTGGTCGCCGGCGGCTCGCCAATGGCCAGGGCGATTTCGCGCTGCGCCATGGCGTAGCGGGTGAGCGAATCCATCAACAGCAATACGTGCAGCCCATCGTCGCGAAAGCGCTCGGCAATGGCGGTGGCGTAGGTGGCACCCTGCATGCGCACCAGCGGCGGTGAATCGGCTGGCGCCGCCACCACGACAGAGCGCTTGCGCCCTTCGACGCCCAGAATATCTTCGATGAATTCCTTGACCTCGCGGCCCCTTTCGCCGATCAGGCCCACCACGATCACGTCGGCTTTGGTGTAGCGGGCCATCATGCCCAGCAGCACACTCTTGCCGACGCCCGAGCCGGCAAACAGCCCCAGTCGCTGACCCCGGCCCACCGTCAGCAGCGCATTGATGGCCCGCACCCCGGTGTCCAGTGGTTTGCGCACCGGGTCGCGGTCCATCGAGTTCAAGGGTTGGCGGTCCAGCGCCTCCATGTCCACCTGCTGTATCGGACCCAGGTGGTCCAGCGGGTTGCCATGCGAGTCCACCACGCGACCGAGCAGCCCTTTGCCCAAGGGCAGGCGCAGCATGCCACGGTCGTTCGGCGATGGTGGTTTGTTGACATGCCCCAGCCGTGGCACCGGGCGGTGCGGCGCCAGCGGCGTCACCGCTGCGCCGCTGGACAGGCCATGGGTGTCGCCCGCAGGCATGAGGTAAGCACGGTCGTTGGAAAAACCGACCACCTCGGCCAACACGGGGTCTTTCTTGCCATGGCCAATCAGACACTGTGAGCCCACGGGTACTTTCAGGCCCACCGCCTCCAGCACCAGGCCCGCCAGGCGTGTGAGGGTGCCACGCACCTCCAGCGGTGTGTGTACGCTGGCGCTGGTGCGCACGTCTTCCATGAACCGGCCCCAGCGGCTCGGACCTTCCCAGGTTTCTTGGGCGTCAGACATCGGCGTTCTCCGGGTTCCAGGCTGTTTCCAGCCCCAGGTTGGCAACGGCCCGCATCCAGCGCTTTTCTATCGTTGCATCTACTGAGGTGCTGGCCGACTCGACCATGCAACCACCCGGGCTGACGGCACTGTCCGCGACGAAATCGGGGCTGTCTTCGCCCAGGTTGTCTTGCAGAGCGGCCTTCATCAGGGCCAGATCGTTGGGGTGCATGCGCACGGTGGACGGCAGACCATCGTCCACCAGTTGCGCAAGTGCTTCCCGGATCACGGGCAGCAGGTGTTGGGTGTTGGTGTGGAGTTCCTGACGCACGACCTGACGGGCCAGATCGCAGGCCAGATCCAGGATGTGGCGCGAGATTTTTTCTTCGCTTTGCTTGAGGTGGTCGCGGGTGTTTTGCAGCAACTGCGCCATCCGCAGGGCGTTCTCTTCAGCGCTTTTGCGCGCATGCGCCTCCAGGGCGTTGCGCACCTCGCGTTCGCCAGTGGCGTGACCCTGGGCAAAACCCTGGGCGTAGGCCTGTTCCCGGGCCTCGCTGAGGGCCTGCTCCAGCAAGGTGTTGTCAGGCTCGCTATGGTCCTCGATAGGGGCAGCTGGTACCACCTCTTCGTCACTGCCGTCCACCGCTGAAAAGCGCCAGGCCGAGACCTCGCTGATCTCTTCCCGCGGAATGAACCGCGAGTGCGGGTTGGACTTGGGTGCGGGTTTAGACGAAGCCATCATCACCACCTCCGCCGATCACGATACTTCCTTCATCGGACAGACGTCGCACAATCTTGAGGATTTCTTTTTGCTGGCCTTCCACTTCGGATAGCCGCACTGGCCCGCGAGACTCCAGGTCTTCGCGCAGCCCTTCAGCAGCGCGCGAGGACATGTTGCTCAGAATCAGCTCCCGCAGTTCCACGCTGGCGCCCTTGAGCGCAATCACCAGGGAATCGGTGGATACTTCCTTGAGCACCATCTGTACCGACTTGTTGTCCAGCTTGAGCAGGTCCTCGAAGGTGAACATCTTGTCGGTGATTTTTTGGGCCAGGTCTGCATCGAGCAGCCGGATCGACTCAATGACGGTGCCCTCGATGGCTGTACCCATCATGTTCAGGATGTCGGCAGCCGTCTGCACGCCGCCCAGTGAGGTCTTGCGCACTTTGTCGCCACCGGCCAGCACCTTGTAGAGCACTTCGTTGAGATCGTTCAGCGCGGTCGGCTGGATGCCTTCGAGCGTGGCGATGCGCAGCATCACCTCGTTGCGGGTGCGTTCGGTGAGCTGCTTGAGCACACCAGCAACCAGGTCGCTTTCCAGGTGCACCAGAATCGCGGCCATGATCTGCGGGTGTTCATTGCGCAGCAGCTCGGCGATGGATTGCGGGTCCATCCACTTGAGGCTCTCGATGCCCGAGACATCGCTGCCAGCCATGATGCGGTCGATCAGCAGCGAGGCTTTGTCGTCGCCCAGGGCGCGTTTGAGGACCGACTTGACATAGTTGTTGGTGTCGGAGACCAGCAGACTTTGCGAGGCGGCTTCATCGGTGAACTTGTTCATCACCTGGTCCACCCGCTCGCGCGAGACCGAGCGCATGCTGGCAATGGTTTCGCCAAGTTTCTGCACTTCTTTCGGGTTCAGGTGTTTGAACACCTCGGCCGCCTCTTCTTCTCCCAATGACATGAGAAAAATGGCGGCGTCCTGGATGCCTTGCTCTTCCATGATCGTGTTTCCTGGCTTATGCGCCGTTCAGGATCGTTGTTCGGGCACACGGTCTGGCCTCTGCCCTCTTGCGCGAGGGTGTTCGAAGTGCAATGCCGGTGCTCATGTTCAGGCCTGCCCTTCGCCGCTGACCCAGCCCTTGACGATGTTGGCAACCGCCACCGGGTTCTCTAGCGCCAGGCGTTTGGCATCGGCCAGGCGCAACATTTCCGGCGTGGGTTCTTTGC
>DAIOEI010000284.1:0-2504 GCA_036746335.1 Hydrogenophaga sp.
TCCCAGAACTGCGGGCTGTGGTCCATGTGGCGCAGGTGGCTCAACTCGTGCACCACCACATAGTCGATCATGTCGGGCTTGAGGTGTATGAGCCGCCAATTCAGCCGGATGGTGCCGTCCGCGCTGGCGCTTCCCCAGCGCGTGCCTGCACTCGACAGGCGCAAGCGCTCATAACGCACACCCACCTGCACAGCGAAATGGTCCAATCGCTGTGCAAACAGGGTTTTGGCCTGGCGCATCAGCCAGGCTTGTGCGGCATCGCGAATCTGTGCTTCCGTGGACTGCACCGAAAGACCCAAACGCAAGATCGCCGGTGCCACGTCTGCAGTATCCAGAAAGGCACCGCCGCTGCGCTGCGTGGGGTCCAACCGCAGCCGGATCCGACCGCCAAGGTAGTCGATTTCGGCGCCATCGGCCCAGGTGGTTTGGGCCTGCGCCAGCGCTCGGGCGCGCGCCTGGGCCTGCTGCAATTTGTCGAGTACCCAGCTGGACTTCGCCTGCAGCAGCGCCTCCACCTCGGCATGGGGCGTCCAGCGTGGCGCACGCACTGAAAGGCCGTCGGGCGAGACGCTCAGCCCGATCGTACGGCGCTTGCCGCGCTTGAACTCATAGGCCACCTCGCAGCCCGCCAGGCGCAGCAGGCGGTTGGCACGCGGGTGGTGCCAGGTGCCGGGCTGGAACACCTGGCTCAAGGCTTCGGCGGGCGCTCCAGCGGGATCGCAGCGCGGGCCAGGAGCGGTCGCCTGGGCGGGCAAAACCACGGGGGCGGGTTCCCCAAAAAAATCGAGCGCCAGTTGCAAGAAGCGCTGCATGGCCTCAATCCCCTGCGGAAACGGATGCCTCAACCCGGGATGCGGTGGAACCGGATGTGCCGGGCCACTTACATTTCCCCCGCGAGGCTGCTGAGGGCGGCGGCTCCAAGTCTGCCCGCGCAGGCTTGCCCACCACGAAGAAACAAAGGCTCTGCTGGTGTCGCGGCCTGCCAGAAACACACGGCAAGCGCAGTGCGGGGATGGTCCACTGCATCTTGGGGGGGTTCATTGGTAAGCCGTGGGGTCCAGGCGCCGCATTTCGCTCTCGATCCAGGCCTCCACCTCGGCCATCAGCTCATCGGGATCGCGCCCCGCGCTGGGGATGGGCTTGCCAATCGAAAACTCCACAACCCCCGGGCGCTTGACAAAGGCCTTGCGTGGCCAGCATTTGGCCGAGGTCACGGCCACCGGTATCACCGGTGCACCGGTGCGGATCGCCAACCGGGTACCCCCGGTTTTGTAAACGCCTTGTTCACCGCGTTCCATACGCGTGCCTTCCGGGAACATGATCACCCAGGTCCCCTGGTCCAGCAGGCGCTGGCCTTGCTGCACCACCTTGGCAAACGCGCGCTTGCCATCGGCGCGGTCGATGTGAATCATGTCCATGCGGGCCATGGCCCAACCAAAAAACGGCACCTTCAGCAGTTCTTTCTTGAACACATAGGCCAAGGGGTGCGGCATGATGGTGGGCATGCAGAAGGTTTCCCAGGTGGACTGGTGTTTGACCAGCAGAACCGCCGGTGCCGTGCTGCCCACCGGCAAATTCTCGTAACCCAGTACCTGGTTGCGGATGCCCAGCAGCAGCTCGCCACTGCGCACCGCCAACCTCAGCCAGCCGACACACAGCCAGTAGATGCTGGTGCTGTCCATAAAGGGGGCTCTCACCAGCACCACCAATGCCCACGGCACCACGGTGACAGCCATGAACACAAGGTGCAACAAGGAGCGGAGAAAATTCATGCGGGCTACCCTGGGCTCAGGCGGTTTCTGGGGTGGTGACCGGCGCAGAAACGGGCTGCGCCAGCAGCCAGTCCGCAAAGGCCGCCAGGTCTTCATGAACACGGGTGCCCGGCGGTAAGGTGGCCAGGTCTGGCGAACCCTCATCCACCCGGCCCCGCAGATGCTCGGACTGCCCCGTCAGCAGCAGATGCGTCGGGCAACCGACCGATGCGGCTGCATGCACATGGCGAAAGGCATTGCCCGCCGCCAGCACCTGTGAAAGCGGCACGCCAAAACGCGCACCAATCTGCTCAAAAAGACCAGGCGCCGGTTTGCGGCAACGGCAACCGTCTTCGGGCACATGCGGACAGAAAAAAACCGCTTCCACCCGCGCACCTGCGGCTGCCAGCTGCCTGTGCATCTTGGCATGAATAGCATTGAGCGAAGCCGTATCGAACATGCCACGACCGATACCGCTCTGGTTGGTGGCCAGCACCACTCGCCAACCACCATGGTTCAGCCGCGCCACGGCTTCGAGTGCACCGGGAAGTGCCTCCCACTCCTCGGGTGAAGCCACGTAGTCGTCCCGGCTGCGGTTGAGGGTGCCGTCGCGGTCAAGGATCAGCAGTTTCATGCGGTTCTCCAGTCGGTGGGCCGCCGCGCCGGGCCGCCCCAAGCAAGGCCGCGCCCCCGGCTACGGCGAAGACCGGAGCCTTCCCCAGTCTTGGGGCAGCGACCCGCGAAGCGGCGGAG
>DAIOEI010000284.1:2604-3686 GCA_036746335.1 Hydrogenophaga sp.
TTCAGCAGCCCCAGGCGGTTGGCCTTGAGCGCGGGGTCGTCGGCGTTGACCATCACACCGTCGAAGAACGCGTCCACCGGCGTGCGCAGCGCGGCGAGCGCCTGCAGACTGGCGGTGTAATCGCCCGCATCGAACTTCGCGTTGGCGGCGGGCACGGTGGCCTGCATCGCGGCGAAGAGGTCTTTTTCGGCGGGTTCCACGAACAGCGCCGGGTTCACGGCAGCGCCCTCGCCTTCGGACTTCTTGAGGATGTTGCCGATGCGCTTGTTGGCGGCCGCCAGCGCGGGCGCTTCGGGTAGGATGGCGAAGGCGCGCACGGCCTGCAGGCGCTGGGCCACGTCGGCCAGGCGCTGCGGGTGTTGAGCCAGCACTGCTTCCGCTTCTTGAGTGCCGTACCCCTGCTCCCTCAGGCTACCCGCCAAACGGTCAAAGATGAACGCCATGAGATTGTCGTGCGGGTCTTGGCTGAGCAGTTGATCGAACGGTTTGACCGATACATAGATGGCATCACTCAACTCAAGCAGCAGATTCTTCTCCACCAGCATCCGAATCACGCCCAGCGCATGCCGCCGCAGCGCAAACGGGTCCTTGTCACCGGTCGGCAGGTTGCCGATGCCGAACATGCCCACCAGCGTTTCCAGCTTGTCGGCCAGCGCCACCACCACACCGGTCTGGGTGCGCGGCAACCCGTCGCCAGCAAAGCGCGGCTTGTAGTGGTCTTCTATGGCGAAAGCGATGTCTTCATTCAGGCCGTCGTGACGAGCGTAATAACCGCCCATGATGCCCTGCAGCTCGGGGAATTCACCCACCATGTCGGTCAGCAGATCGGTCTTGGCCAGGCGCGCGGCGGTGTCCGCGCTGGCCGCGAGCGCGTCACCACCGAGCTGCTGGCCGATGGCACGCGCAATCGCGCGCACGCGCTCGACTCGCTCGCCCTGCGTGCCCAGTTTGTTGTGATAGACCACCTTGGAGAGGCCTTCGACGCGGCTTTCCAGCGTCTTCTTGCGGTCCTGGTCGAAGAAGAACTTGGCGTCGGCCAGACGCGGGCGCACCACGCGCTCGTTGCCGCCGATCACCGCGCT
>DAIOEI010000285.1:0-3684 GCA_036746335.1 Hydrogenophaga sp.
AGCAAGGGCTGGAGCTGATGCTCGGCGCTTTTCTCAGCGAACAACTCGACAACAACCAGCGCGAACTCACGGCGGCCATCGAGCTGGCGCGGTCCCACAGCAACATTGCGCGCCTGATCGTCGGCAACGAGACCCAGCTGACCGCCAAGCTGCCGCCCAACCGCCTGACCGGCTACCTGGACCAGGCCCGCGCGGCGCTGCGCTCCACCCGCGTTCAGGTCTCGACCGCCGAGCCTTGGCATGTCTGGATGGCGCAACCCCAAATGGCGCAGCATGTGGACTTCATCGCCATCCACGTGTTGCCCTACTGGGAAGGCGAATCCATCGAGACCGCGGTGCAGACCAGCCTGGCCCAGATCCGCAAAGTGCAGGAGCGGTTTCCCGGCCAGCCCGTGGTGGTGGCCGAGATCGGCTGGCCCAGCAACGGCCAACCGGTGGGCCGGGCCCGGGCCACGCCCGCCAACCAGGCCCGCTTCGTTCGCGGCTTTTTGCAGCAGGCCCAGGCGCAGCAGATCGACTACTTTCTGATCGAGGCCTTCGACCAGCCCTGGAAGATCGACACCGAAGGCCGCGCCGGACCGAACTGGGGCCTTTGGGATACCTGGCGCCAACCAAAATTTGAACTGGCAGGACCGATCCTGGCGGACCCGCTCTGGCAGGAAAAATCCTGGGCGGCCGCGGTCCTGGGTCTGGCGCTGGCGCTGCCCTTCATGCT
This sequence comes from Hydrogenophaga sp., assembly GCA_036746335.1. Lineage (GTDB taxonomy): Bacteria > Pseudomonadota > Gammaproteobacteria > Burkholderiales > Burkholderiaceae_C > Hydrogenophaga. The sequence continues at coordinate 716 of DAIOEI010000285.1, forward strand.
GGCCGCCCCGGGGCTGCGGCTGCCCGGGCGCGTGGCCCTGTGTGCAGCGGCGCAAGCCATTGCTTCGCTGGGGGTGATCCTGCTGTCCATCCCGCTGGCCCACTACCTGACACCCGTCAACACCCTGGGGCTGGTGCTGGTGCTGGCGGCGCTCGGCTTCATCAGCGCCACCCTGCTGGCGCAGGCCTTCGAATTCGCCGAGCGCTTCTGGCCCAGGCCCCCGGCGGCGCGGAGTGAACCGCCCGCGCCCAGCGCCGAAACAGCCCCCTTCATCAGCCTGCACCTGGCATGCGCCAACGAACCGCCCACCATGGTGATGGAGTCCGTGCGGTCGCTGCTGGCGCTGGACTGGCCCGCTTTCGAGGTGATCGTGGTGGACAACAACACCCGCGACCCGGAAGCGCGCGAGACACTGGCGCGCTGGGCCGCCGGTTGCGGCGACCCGCGCTTGCGCTTTGCGCAGTTCGAACACCTGCCCGGCTTCAAGGCAGGCGCCCTGAACCAGGCGCTGGCCCTCACCCACCCCGACGCGCAATGGGTGGGCGTGGTCGATGCCGACTATGTGGTCGCTCCCGACTGGCTGCGCACCCTCAGCGACCACCTGCAAGACCCCACGGTCGGACTGGTCCAGGCGCCGCAAGCGCACCGGCAATGGGGCAGCCGGGCCTTTGACCGCATGATGAACTGGGAAACCGAGGGCTTCTTTCGCATCGGCATGCACCACCGGCACGAGCGCAACGCCATCATCCAGCACGGCACCCTGTGCCTGGTGCGCGCCCCCGACCTGCAGCGACTGCGCTGGAACGAAGACTGCATCTGCGAAGACACCGAACTCGGGCTGCGCCTGCTGCGCGAGGGCTACCGCGCCGTTTATGTGGACCGCGTGCTGGGCACCGGCCTGCTGCCCGGCGACTTCGTGGCCTACGCGCGCCAGCGTCGGCGCTGGGCGCTGGGCGGCATGCAGATCCTGCGTCTGCACTTCCGGTCTCTGCTGGGTCGTTCCCCCTTGACCCTGGCCCAGCGCTACCACTTCCTGGCGGGCTGGCTGCCCTGGCTGGGCGACGCCCTGCACCTGCTGTTTTCGGTCGTGATGATCGCCTTCAGCCTCGGCATGGTGTACTGGCCCAACAGCGTCGAGCCCCCGTTGTGGCTGTTCGTGGTCCCGCTGATCGCGTTTTTTGCGGCCCGCTTGCTCAGCGGCCCCCTGCTGTATGCGCGCTGCGTGCCCTGCGGCCTGGCGGATCGCCTGGGCGCTGCGGTGGCCGGCATGGCCCTGTCGCACCGCATTGCGCGCGGGGTGCTGCGGGGGCTCAAGAACCAGACCGCCGCATTCGAGATCACCCGAAAAGCCACCAACGGAGCCACTGGCGACGCAGCGGATACCAGCGGTCATACTGCAGACTACAGGGGGCCGCCCCTGGTGCGCGGCATCGAAGAAGAGGTGGCGCTGCTCGCTGGCCTGGTTTTCTGCATCGGCCTGCTCGTGCTCAGCCGGGGCGCGGGCGACACCGGTCGCCTGGGCTGGATCGCGATCCTCTTCGTTCAATCCCTGCCTTACGCGGCCGCGCTGGTGTGCCGCGTCGTGGAGCACAGCGGCGCCAGTCGCCGGGCACCCCAACCGAACCCCGGTGGCATCCCTCTAGGAGACAGGCCATGATTTCACCCCTGCCACAGCGCCCGCCGGTCACAGCGCTGGCGCGCCGATTCGAAGCGGTGCGGGGGCAGACCATGCAACTGGTGGCCCCGCTGAGCGAGGCCGACTGCCAGGTGCAGTCCATGCCCGACGCCAGCCCCGCCAAGTGGCACCTGGCGCACACCACCTGGTTCTTCGAGACCTTCATCCTGGAGCGGTTCGAGCCCGGCTTCCAGCCCTTCGACCCGGCCTTTCACGTGCTGTTCAACAGCTACTACCAGGGCGTGGGCGACCAACACCCCCGCCCCCAGCGCGGCCTGATCACCCGCCCGGGGCTGGCCGAAGTCAAGGCCTACCGCACCCAGGTCGACCAACGCCTGTCCACCTTGCTGGCCCGCAGCCACAACACCGCTACCCAAACCGAAATCGGCACCCTGCTGGAACTGGGTTTTCAACACGAACAACAACACCAGGAACTGCTGCTCACCGACATCAAGCACCTGCTCTCGTGCAACCCCACCGACCCGGTGTACCACCCGCAGTGGCCGCTGGCGGCGGTGGCGCCACAGCCGCTGCAATGGTGTGCTTTCGACGGCGGCGTCACCGAGATCGGCCACAGCGGCGACGGCTTTGCCTTTGACAACGAAACCCCGCGCCACGCCAACCTGCTGCGGCCTTTTGCCCTGGCCAGCCGCCTCGTCACCCACGGCGAATGGCTGGCCTTCATCGACGACGGTGGTTACACCGACCCCCGCTGGTGGATGGCCGCCGGCTGGGACTGGGTGCGCGGCCAAGGCATCCAGGCGCCGCTGTACTGGCAAAAAGATGACCATGCGGGCGGCGAGCCCGGGCCACACGGCGGCTGGACCAACTTCACCCTGCACGGCCGTGTGCCCATCGACCCGCACACCCCTGTGGTGCATGTGAGCTGGTTCGAAGCCGACGCTTTCGCCCGCTGGCGCAGCGCCCAAGACGGTCAGCCCCTGCGCCTGCCCACCGAAGCCGAATGGGAGCACGCCGCCCAAAGCCTGGGCCCCACCTGGGCCGACGGTGGCAACTTCCTGGACAGCCAGGCGCTGCACCCCATGCCCCTGGCGCGCAGCCATGAAGGATTGCAACAAATGGGCGGCGATGTGTGGGAGTGGACCGCCAGCCCCTACACCGGCTACCCCGGCTACCGCCCCTGGGCCGGCGCCGTGGGCGAATACAACGGCAAGTTCATGGTCAACCAGATGGTGCTGCGCGGTGGCTCCTGCGCCACCCCGCGCGACCACATCCGCCCCAGCTACCGCAACTTCTTCCCCACCGACGCGCGCTGGCAGTTCAGCGGCGTGCG
>DAIOEI010000286.1:0-3628 GCA_036746335.1 Hydrogenophaga sp.
ATCTCGGCCTTGCGCGCCGCGTCCAGCGCGGCCAGCGGCTCGTCCATCAGCAGCACGCGCGGGCTGGTGGCGAGCGCCCGCGCGATGGCCACGCGCTGGCGCTCGCCGCCCGACAGCTCGTGCGGCATGCGCTGCAGCAGGTGGCCGATGCCCAGCAGCGCCAGCCCGTGGTCCCAGCCGTGGCGCCGCTCGGCGGCGGGCGTGCGGTCAAAACCAAAGCGCAGGTTGCGCTCCACCGTCAGGTGCTCAAACAGGCTGGCCTCCTGAAACACATAACCCAGCGCCCGCTGGTGCAGCGGCCGGAAGATGCGCTGCGCGCTGTCTTGCCACAGCTCGCCCAGCACGCGCACCGTGCCCCGCGCCTTTGGCTCCAGCCCGGCCAGCACGCGCAGGCAGCTCGTCTTGCCCGAGCCCGACGGGCCGAGCAGGGCGGTGATGCCCCGGCCCGGCAGCTCCATGTCCACATCGAGCGCAAAGCCCGGGCGCTCCAGCCGCGCCGCCAGATGCAGGCCCGCCGTCATGGCGCGCCCCGTCGGCTGCGCTGGTTGTACAGGTGCAGCGCCAGCAGGCAGACAAACGAAAACGCCAGCATCACCGCCGCCAGCCGGTGCGCGTCGGCGTATTCCAGCGCCTCCACATGGTCGTAAATCTGCACCGACACCATCCGCGTCACGCCCGGGATGTTGCCGCCCACCATCAGCACCACACCAAACTCGCCCACCGTGTGGGCAAAACTCATGATGCAACCCGTGATCAGGCCCGGCTTGCACAGCGGCAGCACCACGCTGAAAAAGCGGTCCAGCGGCGAGGCCCGCAGGCTCGCCGCCACCTCCAGCGGCCGGCTGCCCAGCGCCTCAAACGCGTTGTGCACCGGCTGCACCATGAACGGCAGCGAATACAAGACCGAGGCCACCACCAGACCCGTGAAGGTGAAGGGCAGGGTGCCCAGGCCCAGCGCCTGCGTCCATTGCCCCACCGGCCCGTTCGGCCCCATCAGCACCAGCAGATAAAAGCCCAGCACCGACGGCGGCAACACGATGGGCAGCGCCACCACCGTCGCCACCGGCGTCTTCAGCCACGAGCGCGTGCGCGCCAGCCACCAGGCCAGCGGCGTGCCCAGCAGCAACAGAATCAGCGTCGTCAGCGCCGACACCTTCAGCGTGAGCACTATGGCCTGCCAGTCGGCGTCGGTCAGCAGCATGGGGCGGGCCGGTCAGAGGTAACCATAAGAAGCCACCAGCGCCCGCCCCTGGGGGCTCTGCAGCAGCTTCACCAGCGCCAGCGCCGCCGCGTTGTTGGCCCCGCGATGGAGCACCACCGCGTCCTGCCGGATCGGGCTGTACAACTCGGGCGGCACCCGCCACACCGAGCCGCTGCGCAGCCGCCCGCCCACCCACACCTGCGACAGCGCGACAAAGCCCACGTCCGCATTGCCGGTGAACACAAAGTTGAAGGCCTGGCCGATGCTCTCGCCCTGCACCAGCCGGGGCGCCAGCGCCGCGCTCAGGCCCAGCCGCTCCATCACCTCCACCGCCGCCGCGCCATAGGGCGCGACCTTGGGCGCCGCATAAGCCACCCGGCCCAGATCGGCCGCGCGCAACACCGCGCCCTGCGCGTCCACCCGGCCCGGCCGCGCCGACCACAGCGCCAACTGACCGATGGCGTAGGTGAAGCGCGAGCCCGGCAGCGCCAGGCCGGCTTGCTCCAGCAAAGCGGGCGTTTTCGCGTCTGCCGCCAGCAACACGTCAAACGGCGCGCCGTTCTGAATCTGCGCGTACAGCTTGCCGGTGGAGCCCAGCGAGATCGCCAGCGTGTGGCCGGTCGTCGCCTTCAACTCGGCGGCCAGCGCCTTCATCGGCTCCGCAAAATTCGCCGCCACCGCCACCCGCGCGTCCGCCGCCCAGGCGGCGGCCTGGGTGAACGCGGTCAGGATGAGGGCGGCGAGGGGGCGGAGAAAACGTCGCATGCGGAACCGTTGGCGAATGGCTTGAGCGAGGTGCGGGAAGTTGGATATTCGCTATCCCAAAAAGGAATAGCGAGTGTAGCCGTTGCGGGCTTATTCGCACATTCCATCGGCAGGTGCTATCCAGGCGTTCAGTTCGCTCCTGGCTTCTGGCCACCCTGGGACATGCCTGTTCAGCAGTTCCACAAAAACGTCGCTGTGCGTCGGCACCAGCAGGTGCAGCATTTCATGCACTACCACGTACTCCAGCAGGTCCTTGGGCTTTTTCACCAGCTCGGTGTTCAGTCGGATGTTGCCTGCCCCGTGGTTACAGCTGCCCCATTTGGTCTTCATGCGCTGCAGGTAGTACCCATTGACTTTCACGCCGAGTTTGCGCTCCCACTTGGCGATCAGGCTCGGCAACTCCGCGTGCAGCAGCGCCTTGTGCCATTCGTGAATGACCTCGGCCTTCTTGGCTTGATCGGCGCCTGGCCGAACAAACAGCTGGATGCGACGGTGATCCAGCTTCACATGGGGCTTGGCCTCAGCCTCGGTCACGGTCATCAGGTAGCGCCGACCCCACAGGTGGTGGCTCTCGCGGGTCACGAACTGGCGTGGCTGTTCACGCTGCTGCTCGCGAAAGCTCTGCTGCTGCTGTCGAATCCAGCGCAAACGCGAAATGGCGTAAGCGCGGGCCACCTCGGTGCGCGTGGCGAGCGGTGCCACCAGGGTCACCCGGCCATCGGGCGGATGCACCGTCAGATGCACGTTCTTCACCCGCTTGCGCGTCAGGCTGATCGTGATGTCGCCCAGCTCAAACACTTCGCTCATCAGTAGCCTGGCTGGTTTTTGATGATCTCGAACATCGCCAGCGTGGCCGCCTTGTTCTTGTTCAGGATGGGCGCAATCGCGTTCAACACCTGGGCTTCGCGGGCTGGGTCCCCCTTCCAGCCCGCAGGCGCGTGTTCGCGGATCGCCTTGTCCAGCTTCAAAGCCAGGCCCAGGCAATCGTTGCCCCAGCTCGGGATCGGCTCGGCAGCCAGGTGTTCGGGTACGTTCAGCGCTGCGGCGGCCAACACCGTGGGCAGGTTGTTGTAAAGCACCGTGGCTTCCTTGTTGCCGTGCAGCGCAGCGGGCACACCGTGCTCACCCTTGCCCTGGCCCAGCTGTTTGGCCAGCGCCTCGGCGTTTTTCAAAAACTGCTCGTAAGACGCGGTGTCATCGCGCTTCTGTTGGATCAGGTCTTCCAGCAGCTTGGACATCTCGGCATAGAACATCGGGTCCGTCAGCTGGTCGCGGATGATGGTCTTGCGCACGTTGTTGATGATGGTCTCGGCAATGGCATTCTTTGACAGCTTGCCCTTCTCGTTCAGCTTCTTCGCGATCGCATCGTGGATGCCCGTGTGGATGATCAGCTCGGTCAGCGACAGCTCGCTCAAATCGCCCAGCAGGTCCGCCGGGTCGGCCTGGATGTAGGTGTTGATGAGGTGGCGCATGTCCGCCTCAAAGGGCTTGATGTCCAGCTCCTCGCCCGAGTGGTTTTTGATGGCAGCGCGCAGCTCGGTATAGAACTGCGTCTCCTGCTCAAAGGCTTTGATCTGCGTTGCCGTGTAACCCGCCTCCGCCAGGTGCGGGGCCAAGTCGGCGTAAGCCCGCACATACGCGGCCACGGCTTTGTAGAACGAG
>DAIOEI010000287.1:0-3622 GCA_036746335.1 Hydrogenophaga sp.
TGAGCAGCGCCAGCAGGCGCGGGCTGGGCTCGGTCAGTTGTTTTTGGCGCGCCTGCTCGGCCGCTTCACGGTCTGAAAGACCGGCGGGCAGGCCTGCCGGGTCGAACACGTCCAGAAAATGCACATAGCTCATCTTGAACTCCTCCCGGGCCCCTACTCTGAGCACGCAGGCGACATTGTGTCGCAACATGCTGCGGCGCCTTCTGCCCGATGGCCTGCCGCTGGCATCGCTCGGTGGTGGGCAGGCGCCGTACGATGAAGGGTGTGTTGAAACGAGCATCGGAAAGCGGCTCGCGCCAACCGTGGTGAAATGGCGTCAATGACCTGCGGGAATGCGCGCTTGTCCACACCGCAGGCAGGCATGGCGCCTTGGGCGTTGGCTTTGCCTTGACGGCGTCATCTCTCACCCGCAGGATGCGCCCTCCCCTTCAACCCGTTCACAGGAGAAAACCATGGGTATGTTCAGTTTCATCAAGGAAGCCGGCGAAAAGCTGTTTGGCATCGGCAAGGCACAGGCAGCGCCCGCCGCCGCCGCGGCCGCACCGGCTGGCCCCAGCGCCGAAGAGATCGCTGCCCTTAACGCCACCGCTGCTCAAGCCATCACCAAGTACATCGAAAGCATGAACCTGCAGGTGGAAGCGCTTGATGTGGCCTACGACGGCGCCAGCCAGACCGTGACGGTGGCCGGTGTGGCACCCGACCAGGCCACGCGCGAGAAAGTGGTGCTGTGTTGCGGCAACGTGGCCAACGTGGCGGCGGTGAGCGATCTGATGACCGTGGCCACGCCGGAGCCCGAGTCGCAGTGGTACACCGTGGTCAAGGGCGACAACCTGTCCAAGATCAGCAAGCAGTTCTACGGCACACCCAACAAGTACCCGCAGATCTTCGAGGCGAACAAGCCCATGCTGACGCACCCGGACAAGATCTACCCCGGCCAGTTGCTGCGCATCCCGGCGGCCTGACCGTTCTCGGCGGCGAGCGCCATGCGGCGGATCGGCGCAGCGCCCGCAGCGCGGGAGCCCCTGTTCGATGTAGCGGCCACCCGCGCCATCGAACAGGCCGCCCTGGCGGGTCTGCCGCCCCACACCCTGATGGCCCGCGCGGGCGAGGCCGTGGCCCGGCTGGCCAGCGCGCTCGCGCCACACGGGCGCCAGGTCTGGATCGCTTGTGGCCCCGGCAACAACGGCGGCGACGGTCTGCTGGCCGCCGCCCGGCTGCAGGCGCGCTCCGCTGCCCGCCTGTGCGTCACGCTGGCGGCAGATCCCGCGCACCTGCCCGCGGATGCCGCCTGGGCGCTGGCACACGCGCAGGCGGCGGGCGTGCAGATCAACGCCGAGCCGCCAGACCAGGCCGATCTCGTCATTGACGCCCTGCTGGGCATTGGCGTGCAGCGGCCCGCCCAGGGACGGCTGGCGGAGCATCTGGATGCCCTGAACCGGCTGAATGGCGCCGGTGCGCTGCGCCTGTCGGTGGACCTGCCCAGCGGCCTGCAGGCCGACACCGGCGAACACCTGCATCCCTTTTCAAACGGCGTGCCGCCGCCCGGCGAGCGCCACACCCTGAGCCTCCTGACGCTCAAGCCCGGGCTGTTCACAGCCGCCGGGCGCGACGCAGCGGGCAGCGTGTGGTTCGAGTCATTGGGGGTGGACCCGACCACGGTTTTGCCTGCGCGCCCGCCCATGGCCTGGCTGAACACTGGCAACTGCAACGGAGACTGCACCGGCGACGGCGCCGGCCCACGACCACACGCCAGCCACAAGGGCAGCTGGGGCGATGTGGTGGTGATCGGCGGGCAAGGCCTGTCGGTCCAGGGCACGGGCATGACGGGCGCGGCCGTGCTGGCGGCCCGTGCGGCCCTGTTTGGCGGCGCCGGGCGGGTTTATCTCGCGCTGCTGGATGCCGCAAACACCCAACAGGCCGTGAACTGGGACCCGGTTTGCCCCGAGTTGATGCTGCGCACCCCGGCGGCCCTGATGGCCTCGGACTTGTGGCGCAGCGCGGCCGTGGTCTGCGGCTGTGGCGGCGGCAGCGCGGTGACGAGCCACCTGCCCGACCTGTTGCGCGCGGCGCACACGCTGGTACTGGACGCCGATGCGCTCAACGCCATCGCCGCCGACGGCGCCTTGCAGCGCTTGCTGAGCGCGCGCGGGCGCCTGCCGGAGCACATCACCGTGCTCACGCCGCACCCGCTGGAAGCAGCCCGCTTGTTGCAGACCGATACCGCAGCCGTCATGCGCGACCGGCTGGCCGCCACACAAGCGCTTTGCGACCGCTTCGCAGCGATCTGCGTGCTCAAAGGCTCGGGCAGCGTGATCGGCCAACCAGGCGCCGCGCCGTGGATCAACCACAGCGGCAATGCGGCGCTGGCCACCGCGGGCACCGGGGATGTGCTGGCCGGGCTGATCGGTTGTGCGCTGGCCAGTGCACCCGCAGCGGGCTCGGCGTTCGAGCGCGTGGCCGGGGCGGTTTACGCGCACGGCGCGCGGGCCGATGCGGCGGTGGCGCGCGGCGCGCGGTTGCTCACGGCCAGCGAACTGGCCCACGGACCCAGGGGCCGCTAAGGCCTCCCGGTGGTCGCCAAGGCCCGGCAGAAAGGATCAGGCAGCGGATCACCCCATGTGGGTCGGGCACCAGGCTCAGCCCAAGAGAATCAGGCCGACCTGCAGCAGGATGATCAACACCAGCACCGACAGATCCACGCCGCCAATGAGTGGCACCACCTTGCGCACCGGCCGCAGAATTGGGGCGCACAGCCGGTCCAGCGTGGCCATCACCGGCGAGCCAGGTTGTACCCAGGACAGGATGGCGTAGCCCAGCAGCAGAATCATCAGGCCTTGCAAAAGCACCTTGATCAGCAGTTTGATCGCCAGCGTGGGAATGGCCAGCACCATCGCAGCTGAAGACGCGGTAATGCCAATGGTGGCCGAGGTCAGCATCAGCCACAGACCTCCATAGGCCAGCGCCAGCAAGATGGCGGCCATGACGCTGCCCCAGTCGAACCGGCTGCGCGCCATGCTGGCCGGCAGGATGCGACGCACCGGCTGCACCAGCCAGTCGGTCAGTGCCATGGCCAGGCGACCGGGCTGCGCCGACATGTGGATGCGCAAATGGTTCATCCAGGCGCGCAGCAATGTGGCCGCGATCAAAAAGAAAAACAGGGTTTCAAGAAGAAAAAACCAGACTCGCATGCCCAACGACCTTCATTTCGATGTGTTGCTTGAATTCATGACCGGCACCGCCACGCTTGCAGCTTGCGCTGCGCAGCGGCCCTTGGGGTGCTGCCCTCAACGCCGCCCTTTGCGCGCCTTGCCCGAAGGTGCGCGCGCATGCCCGCGGTCACCTTTTTTGGCCGCACTGCGCTTGGCCAGCGCCTTCGCGTTGTGCACAGTGGCGTCCGCCGAGCTGGCCGGCCGGGATTTTGCGCCATCGCTGGCCGAGCGGTTCTTGCGGGACGATGCGCTGCGGCCCGCCCCATCGTCGGCCGCCGGGCCGCCGCTTTTATCGCGCATCGCGCGCAGCAGCAGGTCGTCGTCGCCGGTGACCAGGCGGAAGTCGATGCGGCGGCCGTCCAGATCCACCCGGCTGACCTGCACCTGCACCCGGGAGCCCAGCGCGTAGCGGA
>DAIOEI010000288.1:0-3620 GCA_036746335.1 Hydrogenophaga sp.
GGCGGCTGATGATCAGCCCCTTGTGCTGGTGGACTATGCGCACACACCAGATGCACTGGAAAAGGCGTTGCTTGCATTGCAGCCATTGGTGCGCCAGCGTGCGGGGGCGCTGTGGTGTGTGGTGGGTTGCGGCGGCGACCGCGACACCACCAAGCGCCCGCTGATGGCAGCGGCGGCCGAGCGTGAGGCCGATCATCTGGTGTTGACCAGTGACAACCCCCGCAGCGAAGACCCTTTGCGCATTCTGGCGCAAATGCAAGCGGGCTTGCAGCGTGGCAGCGAGGCTGTCACGGAGCCCGACCGTGCCAGCGCTATTGCACACGCTGTGCTGGCTTCCAGCTCTTGTGACGTGGTGTTGATCGCTGGTAAAGGCCACGAGGCGTATCAGGAGATCCAGGGGGTTCAGCACCCATTCTCAGATGAAGCACAGGCGAGGCTGGCATTGGCCGAGCGCAGCACCAGAGCCAAGGGGGCCTTCGCATGAAGCGCATCGCAGAGTGTTTGTCACGCCTGAACGGCGCCCGCGTATTTGGCGACTTGTCGGCCCTCAACTTGGCGCGTGTCCATACCGACACCCGCAGCCTGCAAGCCGATGACCTGTTCGTTGCACTCAAGGGTGAGCGTTTTGATGCGCACGATTTCCTGCCGCAAGCGCGTTCGGCGGGTGCGGCGGCGGTTGTGGCCGAGCACGGTCTGGCACAGGCGGGTTTGCCGGGTGTGGAGGTGCCTGACTCGAGATTGGCGCTGGGAGAGTTGTCCCGCCTTTGGCGTGAAACATTTGAGCTGCCTCTGGTAGCGGTGACCGGCAGCAATGGCAAGACCACCGTGACGCAGATGCTCGCCACCATTCTTCGCACAGCGGTTGGCGATGCGGCGCACGCTACCCGGGGCAATCTGAACAACGAAATCGGCGTGCCGCTCACCCTGTTGGGCTTGCGCGCCTACCACCGGCTCGCCGTGGTGGAGCTGGGCATGAACCACCCTGGCGAAATTGCCTCTCTTGCTGGTCTGGTCCAACCCACAGTGGCGCTGGTGAACAACGCCCAGCGCGAACACCAGGAGTTCATGGGTACCGTGGAGGCTGTGGCGCGTGAAAACGGGCAGGTGATCACCGCGCTTCGTCCTGGTGGCACCGCTGTGTTTCCCAGCGACGATGCCTACACCGCTGTCTGGCATGAACTGGCAAAAGGAGCTGCTGTCCTGAGCTTCAGCGATACCGACACCCGGGCTGATGTACATGCCCTGAGCGCCCGTTGGGCCGATGGAGCTTGGGATGTGCGTCTGGCCTCCCCAGCGGGCGAGCAAAGCTGCCGCTTGCGGGTTGCCGGTCGTCATAACGTGCGCAACGCCCTGGCCGCGGCTGCCTGTGCCTTGGCTGCCGGGGTGTCGCTGGCCGATATCGGCCGAGGTCTGGATGCCTTTGAGCCGGTGGGTGGGCGATCCCGCGCACTGCATGTCCAGCTACCGGGCCATGTGCTCACCTTGATCGACGACACCTACAACGCCAACCCAGACTCGGTGGTGGCCGCGATCCGTGTGCTCGCAGAGTTGCCAGCGCCGCGGGTGCTGGTGCTGGGGGACATGGGCGAAGTCGGGGAGCAAGGACTGGCTTTTCACCTGGAGGTGTTGCGCCAGGCCCAGGCCAGTGGCATTGAGGCGGTGCATTGTGCGGGCGACTGGATGAAGCAGGCCTGCGAAGCCTTGAAGGTGGCCGCAGAGCCGGTACCCACCCACTGGGCCGATGTGGATGCAATGGCACAGGCGCTGGGGCCTGCGTTGGCCGGATCGAACGCGGCTGCGCGCAGTGTGCTGGTCAAAGGTTCACGCTTCATGCGCATGGAGCGGGTGGTGGCGGCGGTTCACGCCAGCGCTGCGCCGCAGGTGGGCGAAAAGCCCAAAACGGAGGCGCGTGATGCTGCTTAGCCTGGCCAGTTGGTTGCAGTCGCTGGGGCCCGAGTTCGGGTTCCTGCGCGTTTTCCAGTACCTGACGTTTCGCGCGGTGATGGCCGCCCTGACCGCGCTGATTGTGGGATTGGTCGCAGGGCCCTACTTCATCCGTCGCCTTGCAGCGCTCAAGATCGGTCAGCCGATCCGCGAGTACGCGATGCAGACCCACATCAGCAAAGGCGGTACCCCGACCATGGGCGGGGTGTTGATCCTGTTTGCGATTGCCCTTTCTACCTTGTTGTGGTTCGACCTGAGCAACCGATTTGTCTGGATCGTGCTGGTGGTGACCCTGGGATTTGGCGCCATCGGCTGGGTGGATGACTGGCGCAAGGTGGTTCACAAAGATCCCGAGGGCATGCGCTCGCGCGAGAAGTACTTCTGGCAGTCGCTGATCGGCGTGGTCGCTGCATTCTTTCTGGTCTTCAGCATCTCCGGGCGCAGCAACGCAGAGGTGTGGTCGCTGATCAGTGGCTGGGTGGCCTCGGGCTTCACCGTGGACCTTCCACCGCAGGCGGGCTTGATGGTGCCGTTTTTCAAGGAGATCAGCTACCCGCTGGGCGTGGCAGGTTTTGTGCTGATGACCTACCTGGTGATCGTGGGCGCCAGCAACGCCGTGAATCTGACCGACGGGCTCGATGGCCTGGCGATCATGCCGGTCGTGATGGTCGGTTCGGCGCTGGGGGTTTTCGCTTATGCCACTGGCAACGCGGTCTTTGCACGGTACCTGCTTGTGCCCCATATTCCCGGCACTGGCGAGCTGCTGATTTTCTGCGCCGCCATGGCCGGTGCCGGCCTTGCCTTTTTGTGGTTCAACACCCATCCAGCCCAGGTTTTTATGGGGGATGTGGGCGCCCTGGCATTGGGGGGAGCGCTGGGCACCATCGCGGTGATCGTTCGGCAGGAGATCGTGTTGGCCATCATGGGCGGCATCTTTGTCGTCGAGGCGCTGTCGGTGATGTTGCAGGTGAGCTGGTTCAAGTACACCAAGCGCCGTTTTGGGCAAGGCCGCCGCCTGTTTCAAATGGCGCCGCTGCACCACCATTTTGAGAAGAAGGGTTGGAAAGAAACCCAGGTGGTGGTGCGCTTCTGGATCATCACCATGCTGTTGTGCCTGGTGGGCTTGTCCACTTTGAAGTTGCGGTGAACGGCGCCATGAAGCTGCTCCAAGACCAACATGTGCTGATCCTCGGGCTGGGCATCTCCGGCCTGTCGATGGCGCGTTGGTGCACGCGTCAGGGTGCGCTTGTGACTGTTGCGGATACGCGGGAGAACCCGCCCTCGCTGAGTGCGCTGCAATCCGATTGCCCACAAGCCCATTTTGTGTCGGGAGCGTTCGACGACGCCTTGTTGGTGCGGGCGCCCTGGGGCACGATCGCGCGCAGCCCGGGTCTGCCACCCGCACAGCTGGATGTTTCCCGCAGCTGGGCACTGGAGCATGGGGCGGACTGGGTCGGCGAACTGGATTTGTTCGCGCAGGCTCTGCAGGTACTTGCGAAGCGCGAAATGCTGCCGTACCGGCCGCAGGTACTGGCCATTACGGGTACGAATGGCAAGACCACCGTGACCGCGCTGACCGGTTTGCTGCTGCAGCGAGCGGGCAAGCGGGTGGCGGTGGCCGGCAATATCGGGCCAGCGCTTCTGGATGTCTTGTCGGCTGCGCTGGACGAAGAGGC
>DAIOEI010000289.1:0-3618 GCA_036746335.1 Hydrogenophaga sp.
GCTGCTACGCCTCATCCGAAACCATGATCAAGATCAAAAAAGGCCTGGACCTGCCACTGGCTGGCGTCCCAGCTTCCCAGCTCGAAGCCGCACCCGCTCCCCGCTCGGTGGCCCTGCTCGGTCCCGACTACGTGGGGCTACGCCCGACCATGCGGGTGCAAGAGGGCGACACGGTTCGCCTCGGCCAGGTGCTGTTCGAGGACAAAAAAACCCCCGGTGTGCTCTACACCGCCCCGGCCAGCGGCACGGTGCGGGACATTAACCGTGGCCCTCAGCGCTTCTTTGAGTCGCTGGTGATTGATGTGGCGCCTCTAGGGGCCGAACACAACGCCATCCGCTTCCCAAGTTTCGGCTTGGATGCCTTGACCCGCTTGCCCCGCGAAGAGGTGGTCAAAAACTTGGTGGACAGCGGCCTCTGGACCGCCTTGCGCACCCGGCCTTACAGCAAAGTGCCCGCGCCCGACGCGCAAGCTGCGGCCATCTTCGTCAACGTGATGGACACGCACCCGCTGGGCTTTGACCCCCAGCCGGTGCTGGACGAGGGCGCCGATGCTTTTGCCGCTGGTCTGGATGCGCTGGTCCGTTTGGCGCCTACGGTGTTCGTCTGCCATGCACCCGGCACCCGTTTGCCCGCGTCTCAGTCGCAGCAGGTGCGCACCCAAGCCTTTGACGGGCCCCACCCAGCGGGCCTGAGCGGCACACACATTCACCACCTCATGCCCGCAAGCCGCCACCGCCAAGTGTGGAGCGTGCATTACCAAGACGTCATTGCCATAGGCCGTTTGTTCACCACCGGCGCGCTCGACCTGAGCCGCGTGGTGGCTTTGGCCGGTCCGTCGGTGCAGCGGCCCCGGCTGTTGCGTACCCGCGTGGGCGCTAGCCTGGACCAACTCACTCAAGGTGAACTGCTGTCGGGCATCCACCGTACTGTGTCGGGTTCGGTGCTTTCAGGCCGCAAGGCGGCTGACCACTTGGCCTATTTGGGACGTTATCACCTGCACGTGTCGGTGTTGCCCGAAGGGCATGAGCGCGAGTTCATGGGCTGGATGTCTCCCGGCGCCGACCGTTTTTCGGTCATGCGCATTTACCTGTCGCAGTTCATGGCGGGCAAGCGTTTTGCCATGAACACCAGCACCAACGGTTCGCCTCGGGCCATGGTGCCCATTGGTGCCTATGAAAAAGTGATGCCCCTGGACATCTTGCCCACCCAGTTGTTGCGCGCGCTGATTGTGGGCGACCTGGAGGTGGCCGAGCAGCTCGGTGCGCTGGAGCTGGACGAAGAAGATCTGGCCCTGTGTACCTATGTTTGCCCTGGCAAATACGAATACGGCGACATCCTGCGCGACAACCTCACCCGAATTGAGAAAGAAGGTTGAGCATGCAAGCACTCCGCTCATTCCTAGACAGCATCGAGCCCCATTTCCTCAAAGGGGGCAAATGGCACCGCTACTACGCACTGTACGAAGCGGCCGACACCATTTTTTACTCGCCCAAAAGCGTCACCCACAGCGGCGCCCATGTGCGTGACGGCATAGACCTTAAAAGGGTCATGATCACCGTTTGGATGTGCACCTTCCCGGCCATGTTCTGGGGCATGTACAACGTGGGCTTTCAGGCCAACACCGCCATGGCCCAAATGGGCATGGCAGAGGTGGAAGGCTGGCGCGGTGCGCTGATTGGTTTGGCTGCTGGCTACGACCCCGCCAATTGGTGGGACTGTTTCTGGCACGGGGCGGCTTATTTCTTGCCCATTTACGCCGTCACGTTCATCGTGGGCGGCTTCTGGGAGGTGCTTTTTGCCTCCGTTCGCGGGCACGAGATCAACGAAGGCTTCTTCGTCACCTCCGTCCTGTTTGCACTCATCCTTCCTCCCGACATTCCGTTGTGGCAGGTGGCGCTGGGCATCAGCTTTGGCGTCGTGGTGGGCAAAGAGGTGTTTGGCGGTACCGGCAAAAACTTCCTCAACCCCGCGTTGACTGGTCGCGCCTTTCTGTTCTTCGCCTACCCGGCCCAGATTTCGGGCGACGGTGTCTGGACGGCAGTGGATGGTTTCAGCGGTGCCACGGCGCTTGGCCAAGCCGCTTTGGGCGGCGTGGAAGCATTGGCCCACCCGAGCGGCCAGGCGCTGACTTGGTTTGACGCCTTCTTTGGCAACATGCAAGGCAGCATTGGCGAGGTCTCAACCGCAGCCATTTTGCTCGGCGGCGCGGTACTGCTCTGGACCGGCATTGCCTCGTGGCGCATTGTGGTCGGTGTGTTCTTGGGCATGGTGGCCACCAGCTTGCTGTTCAATGCCATCGGCTCCGACACCAACCCCATGATGGCCATGCCTTTTTGGTGGCATTTTGTGCTCGGTGGCTTTGCCTTCGGCATGATTTTTATGGCCACCGACCCGGTGTCGGCTTCCATGACCAGCACTGGCAAATGTCTGTTTGGTGCGCTGATTGGCTTCATGGTGGTGCTGATTCGGGTGGTCAATCCCGCCTTCCCCGAGGGCATGATGCTGGCCATTTTGTTCGCCAACCTGTTTGCACCGCTGATCGATCACTTCGTCATTCGGGCCAACATGAAACGGAGACTTGCACGCAATGGGTAAACAAACCGCCAAACAAACCCTGACCGTTGCCCTGCTGTTGTGCTTGGGCTGCTCGGTGCTGGTGTCCACAGCCGCCATCGGTCTCAAGCCCCAGCAAGAGGCCAACCGCCTGCTGGACCGCAACAAAAACATTCTGGCTGCGGCTGGTTTGTTGCAGCCGGGCCAAAGCCGGGCCGACATCGACCGCATGTTTGCGGAGTTCGAAGTGCGCTTGGTCAACCTGGACACCGGGCGCTATGCGAGCGACGACGAAATGAAGGCCGCTGGCATCGACCCGCGCACCTACGACGCACGCAAGGCTGCCCGCGACCCGGCTTTGTCGGTGTCCATGAAGGGCAACGACCCCGCCGGCATCCAGCGCAAGGCGCGCTTTGCCACGGTGTATGTGCTGCCAGGCGACCAAGGGCTTCGCCAGTTGGTGTTGCCGGTGTATGGGGCCGGTCTGTGGGGCATGCTTTACGGTTTTCTGGTGCTGGAAGGCGACATGAACACCGTCAAAGGGCTGTCCTTTTACGAACACAAAGAAACCCCCGGCCTGGGTGCCAAGGTGGACGAGCCCGACTGGAAGGCGCAGTGGCCGGGCAAACTGGTTTACAACGACCAAGGCGAGGTGGCGGTGCGTGTGGCCAAAGGGGCCGCCACGCGCGAGGGCGAAATTGACGGCCTGAGCGGTGCCACCCTGACCACCCGGGGCGTTGACTCCCTGATTCAGTTCTGGCTGGGCGAGCGTGGCTTTGCCCCTTTTCTTCAACACCTTAAAACAGGCAAGGCTTGAACATGTCTGAAACCAAGACCAAGAAGGTATTGCTCGACCCCATCGTCGACAACAACCCGATCACGCTGCAGGTGCTGGGTGTGTGCTCGGCCCTGGCGGTCACCAGCAGCCTAGCCGCTGCTTTGGTGATGTGCGTCGCGCTGACCACTGTGGTGGCCTTTTCCAACCTGTTCATCTCGATCATTCGCAACAGCATTCCGAGCAGCATCCGCATCATTGTGCAGATGACCATCATTGCCTCGCTGGT
>DAIOEI010000290.1:0-3615 GCA_036746335.1 Hydrogenophaga sp.
AGCCCAGGCCCATGCGGTCCATCGCAAACAGAATGCGCCGCTGCACCGGCTTCTGGCCATCGCACACGTCGGGCAGGGCGCGACCCTTGACGACCGAGAGTGCGTATTCCAGGTAGGCGCGCTGGGCGTAATTGGCAAGGTTATCTTCGCCAGGCATTGCATCGGCGGGCGCTGGCGTGAGGAGATCAAAACTCATATTCGATGGATGCCGGACCGGGCCGGACACAAAAAACAAACGTCGAAAAAGGGAGAAAGCGGGTCAGCGGGCCTGGGGGGCAGACGCCACCTTGGTCAGACCGCCGGGGTCACTGGTGGGGGCCGTACCGGGCGCAGGAGGCGCTGGTCGCCCGGGCTGAACCGCGCCGGGCGGGGTCAACTCATTGCGCAAACGGGTCACTTTGCGAACATAGTCTTTGGTTTCCCTGTAGTTGGGGATTTTGCGGCCAGCGCGGATCACCGCGCCTTCACCGGCGTTGTAGGCCGCCAGCGCCAGTTGCACATCACCATTGAAGGTCTTGAGCAGCCAGGCCAGGTAACGGGTGCCGGCCTGCACATTGGTGCGCGGATCGGTCAGGCGCTCCTGCAAGGTTTCATGGCGCGCAGGCCGCACGCCGAATCGCTTGGCGGTATCGGGCATCAGCTGCATCAAGCCCACCGCACCCTTGGGGCTGACGGCGCGGGTGTTGAAGCCCGACTCGGTGGCGATCACGGCTTTGACCAGATCGTATTCGAGCCCGTGTGTGGTGGCCGCCTCCCGGATCAGGTGCCGCACCGACTTGTAGGCGGTAGAGACCTCAAACCGGGCATGGGTGCGCGCAGAAAAACCACCCGCGCCGGGCGCCAGGCCCAGGGATTTGCGGGTGCCGGTGCTGGGGCCGCGGTAGAGCAGCTCGTAGCGCCGGTCCACCTGGCGGTCGGCATAGTGCGTCACGCCGCGCTTGTCCACATACGCCCAGACCTCGGCCCGTACCGGCGCACTCGCCCACAGGCCCGCCAGCAGCCCCAGCGCCAGCCAGATGGAGCGGGCACGCCCAGGCATCAGACATCCACCTCCACCGAGTCGCCGTGCAGCTCCATCAGCTCGCGGCGGGAGGCGGCCTCGCCTTTGCCCATGAGTTTGGTGATCAGGGCTTCGGTGGCGGCAAAATCCAGCCCGCCCAACGTGACCTGCATCAGGCGCCGCGTGTCGGGGTTGAGCGTGGTGTCCCACAGTTGCTCGGCGTTCATCTCGCCCAGGCCTTTGAAGCGGCTGATCTGGCACTTGTCGCGGTTCACGCCGTCTTTTTCGGCCTTGTCCAGAATGGCGTGCAGCTCGCCTTCGTCCAGCGCATACTGTTTGGCGGCCGGCTTCTTGCCGCGCGCGGGCACGTCTACCCGGAACAGCGGTGGCCGGGCCACATACACATGCCCGGCCTCAATCAGCTTGGGGAAGTGGCGGAAGAACAGCGTGAGCAGCAGCACCTGGATGTGCGAGCCGTCCACGTCGGCGTCTGACAGGATGCAAACCTTGCCGTAGCGCAGCCCACTGAGGTCTGGTGTATCCAGCGGGCCATGGGGATCGACGCCGATGGCGACCGCGATGTCGTGGATTTCGGTGTTGCCAAACAAGCGGTCGCGCTCGACTTCCCAGGTGTTGAGCACTTTGCCGCGCAAGGGCAAAACCGCCTGGCATTCCTTGTCGCGGCCCATCTTGGCGCTGCCGCCGGCCGAGTCGCCCTCGACCAGGAACACCTCGTTGTGCGCCAGGTCGCGGCTCTCGCAGTCGGTCAGCTTGCCGGGCAGCACGGCCACGCCGGAACCCTTGCGCTTCTCGACTTTTTGCCCGGCCTTTTGGCGCGTCTGCGCGGCCTTGATGGCGAGTTCAGCCAGCTTTTTGCCGTAGTCCACGTGCTGGTTGAGCCAGAGTTCGAGCGCCGGGCGCACGAAACCGCCGACCAGGCGGACGGCGTCGCGCGAATTCAGGCGCTCCTTGATCTGGCCCTGGAACTGCGGGTCCAGCACCTTGGCGCTCAGCACGTAGCTGGCGCGGGCAAACACGTCTTCGGGCAGCAGCTTTACGCCTTTGGGCAGCAGCGCGTGCATCTCGATGAAAGCCTTGACCGCCTGGAACAGGCCGTCGCGCAGGCCGCTGTCGTGTGTACCACCTGCGCTGGTGGGGATCAGGTTGACGTAACTCTCGCGCACCGGGGCGCCGTCTTCGGTAAAAGCCACGCACCACGAGGCGCCTTCGCCGTCGGCGAAGTTGTCGTCTTTGGCGTCGGCAAAGCCTTCGCCTTCAAACAACGGGATCACCGGCTCGCCGCTGAGCGTCTGCTGCAGGTAGTCGCGCAGGCCGGCCTTGTAGAGCCAGACCTGGGAGTCCTTGGTTTTTTCATTCACCAGCGTGACCTGCACGCCCGGCATCAGCACCGCCTTGCTGCGCAGCAGGTGCGTCAGCTCGGCCATGGGCAGTGCGGCGGACTCGAAGTACTTGGCGTCGGGCCAGGCGCGCACCGTGGTGCCCTGCTTGCGGTCGCCCTCGCCTTTTGGGCTCACCACCAGAGGCTCGGTCACATCACCGGCCGAAAACGCCAGCTTGGCCACCTGGCCTTCGCGGTAGCTGGTCACCTCCAGCCGGGTGGACAGCGCGTTGGTCACGCTCACACCCACGCCGTGCAGGCCGCCAGAAAAGCTGTACGCCCCGCCCTTGCCTTTGTCAAACTTGCCGCCCGCGTGCAGCCGGGTGAACACCAGTTCCACCACCGGGGCCTTCTCTTCGGGATGCAGGCCAAACGGGATGCCACGGCCGTCGTCTTCCACGCTCACCGAGTGGTCGGTGTGCAGGGTGACCTTGATTTTTTTGCCGAAGCCCGCCAGGGCCTCGTCGGCCGCGTTGTCCAGCACTTCCTGGATGATGTGCAGCGGGTTGTCGGTCCGGGTGTACATGCCCGGACGTTGTTTGACCGGCTCCAGTCCCTTGAGGACGCGGATCGAACCTTCGGAATATTCGTTGGGAGATTGGTTTGCCATGGCGGCGGATTGTAAGCGTGCTGATTCAAACCACTGGATACATTCACAGATACCAGGCCAGCCCAACAGCGCTCATGCCTGCAAAGCATCAATCCCCCTCGCCGATTTCATGACGGCCAAAGCGCCGGTGACAGGCAGTTGGCGGGCGAATTCGATACAGTCTGAGGATGTCTTCGACCTCTGCCGCATCATCTTTACCCCGCCTGTCGGCCTTCCAGGTGCTGGCTTGCGGTGCTGCGATCGTCACGCTGTCCATGGGCATCCGCCACGGCTTTGGCCTCTGGCTGCAACCGATCACGCAGGAGATGGGCTGGACGCGCGAGAACTTCGCGTTTGCCATGGCGATCCAGAATCTGTCATGGGGTGTGTTCGGCATTTTTGCCGGCATGGCGGCCGACCGCTTTGGTGCCTTTCGTGTGCTGCTGGTGGGCGCCGTGTTGTACGGGCTGGGCCTGGCTGGCATGGCGCTGTCGCCCAGCCCGGGCGTCTTTGCGCTGACGGCTGGCGTGCTGATCGGCGCGGCCCAGGCGGGCACCACCTACGCGGTGATCTACGGCGTGATCGGCCGGCAAATTCCGGCTGAAAAGCGCTCCTGGGCCATGGGCG
>DAIOEI010000291.1:0-3611 GCA_036746335.1 Hydrogenophaga sp.
CGCGTGGGTTTTGGTGTGCTCACCGGGGCGGGTTTTGACGGTCAGGGCTTTGTCGACATGTTTGAGCGGTTGCAGCAGGCTGCCCGTCTGAACGACGACGGCGCATTCCCCTACCTGCGCAGCCACCCCTTGACCACCGAACGCATGTCAGACATGCGCTCACGCCTGCAAGTGGGCTCGGGTGCTGCGCCCTCGCGGCTTGTGGCGCCGGTTGGCATGGCGCCCATGCCGTCGGCCGCGCTGCACGTCTTGATGGCGGCACGCGCCCGGGTCTTGTCTGAAAGCAGCCCTGACCGCCTGCGCGCCTGGTGGTCGCACGGTCAGACCTCACAGGCCAGCGCAGGCGACCGCTATGCGGCGGCGCTGGCAGGGCACCGGCTGGGCCGAGCCGAAGAAGCGGCTGCGCTGGCGCTGGCTTTGCGTGACACCCAATCGGGCGATGCCCGGCAGGCGGTGGAGGCCCTGCTGATGGAGCTTTGGCTGGACAGCGCCCATGCCGGAGCGCTGCCAGCCAAGGCCGCTCAGGCGCTGGCCGAGCTGGGCGAGACGGCCTGGCAGCGCCCTGGCCGAACCTGGTTGCTGCTGACCTCCCAGGCGGCCCTGGTGGCGGGGGATGCGGCCGTTGCAGCGGAGCGTTTGCGCAGCCGTGTGCTTGCCCACCCGAGGGATGCCCTGGCATGGATGTGGCTGGCGCGTGCCTCTGCGGCGCAAGGCCAGCGCTTGCGGGCATTGCGGGCAGAAGCCGAGGCGCGCGCTGTGCAAGGCGATCTGGACGGTGCTCTGGAGCGCCTGCGCGCTGCGCAAGCTTTGCCTGCCGAGCAGCGCACCGCCGATGCGATGGAGCTGGCCATTGTGGACACCCGCCGCCGCGCCTGGGAACAACTGCAGCGGGAATGGGCAGCAGAGCTGCGCTGATACCAGCTTCAACGCCGGCCGCTCAAGACTTGAGCGCGGCGCTGACCACCAGCATCAGTGCCGAGTAAATCAACGAACCGAGCAAAGCGGCCCAGAAACCGTCTACTGCAAAACCGGAGAGCAGGCTGGCGGCCGCCCAGAACAGCAGCGCGTTGATCACAAACAAGAACAAGCCCAGCGTGATCAAGGTGACTGGCAGGGTGAGGATCACCAGAACAGGGCGTAACAGCACGTTGAACAGGCCGATGATGGCCGCAGCCCAGAGCGCAGCGCCGTAGCTCTGCACCTGAACCCCGGGGTACAGATAGGCAACCAACAGCAAGGCACAGCCAGCCAGCAGCCAGCGCAGCAGGAGTTTCATGAGAGACACAGATCGGTAGAAGACAGGCAGCCATGATAGACCTCCACTGCAAAGGCGGTGCATTGCATCCTGGCCATATAGCCCTGGTGGGCGATGCCCAACAAAGACCGGTGGAGTGCGTTTGCCATGCTGGCTGGCTATCATCTGCCTCCCGGACACTTTTGCACATGGCCTGTATCCATCTCACCGACATCGAATCCGCCATCAACCACTGGCGCGCCCGCGCGCCTTCGCCCGATGGCGTGGAGTTGGCCCGGCCTTTGCAGGCGCTGGGGGAGGTGTATGCCCTGATGGTGTTTCGCCAGCAGCAGGAGGTGGAAGAGTCTGAACTGGGCCCTGAGGCCACGGCAGCGTGGCTGGACTGGTTTGACACCACGCCCGACACCCCTTGTATCGCCATTTGTTCCACCAGCCAGGGTGACGCCTGGTGCAAAGGGTGTGGCCGCAGTTTTGAGGAGGTTCAGCACTGGACGGTCTTGAGTCCGGCTGAAAAGCGCGTGGTCTGGCGCCGCATCACTCAGGAAGCCAGCGCCTGGCGCTTTAACCGGTATGCAGAGCGTGCGATAGGGTACGGCCCCCTTTAGCGGCCACTTTTGCGCCGGTGGCTGGCAGCCATTGCCAGCTTCCATGTGCGCATGCAGCCCAACACTAATTCAACAGGCGCTCCGGGTTTGCGTCCAGCTTGGCCAGTGCGTCGCGGGTGGCGCGCACCGTCAGGGCTTCTTCCTCGCTGGGCACCAGCAAACCAGCCTGCAGATAAGCGGCCACCCGGTTGGCCTGGATCAGATAACAGCGTCCTCCCGAGGTCACGAACAGGTAGAGCTGACCGCGCTCGCTGCGCCAGGCCAGTTGAACGCTGTTGAGTCGCCCATTGTGGTCCAGGCCGAACCAAGCGCCGAGCTGCAACTCTGTGGCCCAGGCGCGCATGGCTTCGCTCGGCTGGCTGCCGCCCTGGCTGATCACTTCGATATTGCTGGCATCCACGCCGGTAATGAGCTCGATGCTGGCGTTGTCCAGGTCCAGATCGCCCACACCGGTATCGGACAAGTAGTCCTCCAGGTTCGCCAGGCGCTGCGACAGCCTGTCCATGCTTTCCTGGGGAATGGCCTCGGTGCGCGACATAAAGGCATCGGCCAGGGTGTCGCTGACCGACTTGATGTGTTGATCCTGGAGGGCCGGGGAAAACCCGAGCATCGACATGCCCTGGCGCAGCCGCTGCAGCAACTGGGGCAGCTGCTGGATCACGCGGGCGCGGTCGTTGCGGTTGGGTTTGGCGCTGGCTGCCCACAGAAGATCGGAAGCCACGCGTTTGAGCGAGGCGGTTTCTTCGTGCTTCAAGCCAAACTTGACGCTCGCCACCGAGAGCACCTCCACCCACACCTTGAACAGGAACTCGCGCACCTCGTCGCGCACCGGTACATCGTCGAGCAGTTTGCGCAGCTCGATGGTGTACTGCACCGACAGCGTCTCTTTTTGCTCGACTTGCTGGGCGATCGAAACGAAACGGCTGGTACTGCCTTGCTCGCTCAGGAAGGTGGAGAGAAACTTCTGGAATTCATCGAGCACCAGCTGGAACACCCGGCGACCGGTTTCCGGATACTGCTCGATCACCTGCACCACCCGTTTGATTTCCAACTCCAGCGCATTGGAACTGATGTTCGACTCAAAGCCCATGACACAGGAGCCCATGCGGTCGATCAGACGACGAGCCGGGTGTTGCAGTGCGCCAAAGAACTCGGGCTCGGCCAGCGCCACCCGCAGAACCGGAATTTGCAAGCGGGCAAACCAGACGCGGACGCTCGGCGGTATGCGCTCTTCGGCCAGGATGCTTTGGAACATCAGCGCCACGACCTCGATCGTGGCTTTTTCAGAAGGTGTCTCGGCAGCCCGCTTGAGCTCCTGCGTCCGCTCGCGCAGCCGAACGGCGGCCCGCTCAACCGTCCCTTCGTCCGCATAGGCCGGCGCGCTGCTGCTCAAGGGCACCCCTCCACCGCTGGAGGGCAGGGAGGCACCCGTGCTGATCACGGGTGCGATGCGCTGGATCGCTTGCGTCAGCCGGGAAGAAGGCTCCTGCAGCACCGTGGCTTCAAAATCACCCCCCACTTTCTCCACCAGCAAACGCCTGAGACGGCCGACCACGCCCTGCGCACGCATGCGAGCGTGCGCCAAGGGCGAGGTACCGGTCATCAGCCGCGTCTCGTCCTGAACGCCCATGACGGACGAGAGCATGCCCGCTCCCGGGCGGGTGAGGCCGCCGCCCTGGCCTGAGCCTGAGCCACCTGAGCCTGAGCCTGAGCCTGAGCCTGAGCCTGAGCCTGAGCCTGAGCCTGAGCCT